>NZ_JARVCN010000165.1:0-35280 GCF_038442745.1 Crocosphaera sp. Alani8 | reverse complement strand
CATCTTTGTCCCCTAACTTTCGGCGAGTCCCCCCAGACTTTTTGAGAAGCTTCTGCAAGAGCAGAAATTATTGAAAGTTATCGCTATCATAAAGGAGAAATTCGTATAAGAGTATCGGGACAACGTAAACGAGATTTATTAACCACTGTTAGATATGAATTCGGTAAAATTCATAACTCTTATGAACGTCTTAAATATAAAACTTTAGTTCCCTGTAATTGTTCAAAATGTAAAGGGAGTCAGTTTCCTCATTTTTATCCTTGGAATGTCCTTCATAAATTCATTGACGATCAACAACCTACAATTCAATGTCCAATTAGTTATGATATGGTAGATGTACAGGGTTTAGTTAACGATGTTGTTTCACCCTATCAAACTCGATCTAGAAATAATCAGGAAAGTGAAATGTCAAACCAACCTATAACTAATAATATTAATATTAACGGTAACAGTCCTATTCAAATTCATCAACAAAACGAAGGTGAAGCAAACTTTAATAACTATGCTTCCGATACTTCTATCAACAACGCAATAGATGAAATTAAAAATATCCTAACTGAGTTAAATAATAAATATTCCAATGTTAGCGAAACAACAGCAACAGAAATTATAAATGCAGAATTTACACATATTCAAAAAAAACAATCCAAAAAATGGGCAATTATTAAACATATTTTTGATGGAAAACACTGGTTAAATGGAGGAAAAATAGCATTAATAAAAGTTGGTGAACACTACAGCGAAAATAACGTATTTTATAAAGCAGCAGTGGGGTTTGGTGAAGGGTTTACCGACAGTTAATTATTAATACCCATACTTGTAGAGAAGTTTCATGAAACTTCTCTACAGGAAATCAGTTTATTTCTGCTATAATTATGTTAGAGATAAATCAATAACAATGGCTTCAATTTCCACAGATTATAAACACATTCACCTGAATGAACAAGGTACAGCAATAATTATAGGTTCAACCCTCAAAGTCATTGATCTTGTCATGGCAAAAATTGCTTATGGTTGGACACCTGAAGAAATACAGATTAATCATCGTCATTTAACCATGAGTCAAATTCATTCCGCATTCGCTTATTATTGGGAACATAAAGAACAATTAGATCAAGAGATTCAACAAGAGGTTAAATACGTTAAAAAGTTGCGTTCCCAAGCAGGAGACTCTCCCTTTGTAACCCGACTCAAAGCTGAAGGAGTTCTCTAATTGAGTTTACCCCTTTATATGGATGAAAATGTACATGGTGCAATTACCATAGGTTTACGTTTGCGAGAAATTGATGTTTTAACTGTTCAAGAAGATGGTTATTCAGGTGTAGATGATCTAATTATTTTAGACCGTGCAACTACCCTAAAAAGACTTATTTTTAGTCAAGATAAAGACTTTTTGATAGAAGCAAATAATCGTCAAGTACAAGGTATGGAATTTGTCGGAGTTATTTATGGTCATCAACTAATGATATCTATCGGTGATTGTATTCGAGATTTAGAGTTAATTGCCAAGTTAGGAAAGTTAGAAGAATTTGCCAATAAAGTACAATATTTACCTCTTTAATTGTCAAATACAATTCATATTGTACAATCTTTAACGAATAAGACAATTAAAGTAAGGTGGGCATTGCCCACCCAACAATGTGTTAATCTTCTTTGTAAGCGTCCATTCCTTCGCAAGAACAAACTAGGTTTCTGTCTCCATAAGCGTTATCAATACGCCCTACAGTTGGCCAGAACTTATGTTCTTTGCTCCAAGAAGCCGGATAAGCCGCTTTTTCACGGGAATAGGGACGATCCCAATCTTGACAAATTACCGTTTCTGCGGTATGTGGCGCATTTTTCAAAGGATTGTTTGCAGGGTCAATTGTACCATCTGCGATCGCTCGAGCCTCTTGGTGAATGGTGATCATCGCATCACAGAAACGGTCTAACTCCGCTAAATCTTCGCTTTCCGTGGGTTCCACCATCATCGTCCCAATAACCGGCCAAGACACCGTAGGTGCATGGAAACCAAAGTCCATCAACCGCTTAGCAATATCATCCACCTCTACCCCTGCTTGCTTTTTCAGGGGACGTAGATCAATGATACATTCGTGAGCGACACAACCGGATGCACCTTTGAACAAGATGGGATAATAGTCAGCTAAACGATAGGCCATATAGTTAGCGTTGAGGATAGCCACTTTTGTCGCATCAGTTAGCCCTTTTTCCCCCATCATAGCGATGTACATCCAAGAAATGACCAGGATACTAGCACTACCCCAAGGGGCTGCAGAAATGGCTCCTATGGATGTGTCTGCCTTACCATTACTATCTGGGTTGCTGTATTTATCTAGGTTGGTTGTGGGTAAAAATGGGATCAAATGTTCTTTGACACCGATGGGACCCATTCCCGGACCACCTCCCCCATGAGGGATACAGAAGGTTTTGTGTAGGTTAAGATGGCAAACATCGGCCCCAAAGTCAGCCGGACGACATACCCCTACTTGAGCGTTCATATTAGCCCCATCCATATACACTTGTCCACCGTGACGATGAACGATATCACAGATGTTAATTATTTCTTCTTCAAATACACCGTGAGTAGAAGGATATGTAACCATTAACGCCCCTAAATTTTCGGAGTGTTTTTCTGATTTTTTCTCCAAGTCTGCAATATCAATGTTACCTTCTTTATCGCATTGGATAGCAACCACTTTCATGCCACACATCACTGCACTGGCAGGGTTTGTGCCGTGTGCTGATTCGGGAATTAAGCAGATGTTCCTGTTAGATTCTCCTCTATTTTCGTGGTATTGACGAATTACTTGAAGTCCTGCGTATTCCCCTTGAGATCCAGCGTTAGGTTGTAAAGAAATACCGTCAAATCCTGTTATCTCTCCTAACCATACGTCTAACTGTTGGAAAAGAATTTGATAACCTTCGGTTTGAGATAAGGGTGCAAACGGATGGAGTTTACCAAACTCTGGCCAAGTTACCGGCATCATTTCGGCAGATGCGTTCAATTTCATGGTACATGATCCTAAAGGAATCATGGAAGTATTCAAGGCTAAATCTTTGCTTTCTAAGCGGTGTAAATAACGCAGTAATTGACTTTCGGAATGATACTGATTAAAGACAGGATCTGTCAGATAATCTGAGGTACGTTTGAAGAAGATAGGAAACTCAAAATTGACTTCTTGCGCTATCTCTTCGACGGTAAAAGGTAAATTATCTTTAGCAGCAAAAATTTGCCACAACTCAACCACATCGTGAACTGTAGTAGTTTCATCTAAGCTAATACATAAGATACCTTCTTGATATAGCCTTAGATTAATTTTTCGTTCTGCGGCTGCCTTAATTACGGCTTTAACACTAGCATCACCCACACCAACTTTAACCGTATCAAAGAAAGGTTCATCGTTGACTGTGTAGCTTAGTTTTTGTAATCCTTTGGCTAGAATTACAGTTAATTGATGTACTCTTTGAGCAATGTTTCTAACGCCTTCTGGTCCATGATACACCCCATACATTCCAGCAATAACTGCTAGTAATACTTGCGCTGTACAAATGTTGCTGGTGGCTTTTTCTCGACGAATATGTTGCTCTCTGGTTTGCAATGCTAACCTTAAAGCAGGGTTTCCTTGTGCATCTTTGGATACTCCCACAATACGCCCAGGAATCTGCCGTTTATAGGCTTCTCGCGTGGCGAAATAGGCGGCGTGGGGTCCCCCATAACCCAAGGGGACACCAAAGCGTTGAGTGCTTCCTACGGCAATATCTGCGCCAAATTCTCCTGGGGGCGTTAATAATGCTAAACTCAAGGGGTCCGCTGCAACCGTAACCAATGCACCTTGGTTGTGGGCAATGTCGATAAATGTGCGATAATCGTAGATGGTGCCATCGGTAGCTGGATACTGCAGTAATGCACCAAAAATCTCTTTATCAAATTCAAATAGGCGATGATCGCCGATAATTAACTCAATTCCTAAAGGATACGCCCTCGTTTTAATTACTTCGATCGTTTGTGGGTGACAATGGGAGTCAACAAAGAAAGCATTAGCCTTTTTGTTCTTGCATAAACCATAGCTCATACTCATTGCTTCTGCTGCGGCTGTCCCTTCATCTAGCAAGGAAGCGTTAGCAATTTCGAGTCCTGTTAACTCTACTATCATGGTTTGATAGTTTAAGAGAGCTTCTAGTCTTCCTTGAGCAATTTCCGCTTGATACGGGGTATAGGCAGTGTACCAGCCAGGATTTTCTAGAATGTTGCGTTGAATTACGGGAGGGGTTATGCAGTCATGGTAACCCATACCGATATAGGAGCGAAATATCTCATTTTTAGAGGCAATAGACTTCAATTGAGCTAATGCACCGTATTCGCTCTGTGCTTCGGGTAAATTGAGAGATTTACTAAGGCGTATGACTTGAGGTACTGTAGCATCAATAAGCTGCTCTAGAGTAGAAAAGCCTAAGACCTTGAGCATTGTATCAATTTCTTTGCTACTTGGTCCAATATGCCGATTGATAAAGCTGTCCGTTTTTGTAAGTACGTTTCCGACACCAGAGGCGATATTATCCTTGTTTTCGGTTAGATTTGCAGTAAGATCCAGGTTAGGCATATCAATGATAATGATTTTGCTGTTGGTTTCGTCAAAAATGATCATCCTAACTACTTATTGTAATCTCTTGTAACAATAGTCTGCAATGTCTAAATGTCAATCTAGTTGATCTCACTTATTGATAAAAATTACGTCTAGAATTAATGGTACAAACTTGCATATTTTTAAAAGTTAAATTATTGATAAATAAGGATATTTAAGCCTCTTTCATTATCGAAAATACTCTTTTTTATAAGGATTTAAAAGTTGATGGAAATTGTCCCAGTATTAATAATAAACTTTAGATAAAACTAAACGTATATCTATATAAACTTGAAATCTATTGTTTCCAAAACAGAGAGTATATAATTTATGAAAATAGTGAAATTATTCCTCATTTTCTCAGACAAGAAGCTACGATGAGGTTTTTAAAAACGATTCAAAATCTAGGAACCCCCCCAAACTTTAGAACAGTTTCACTACTGCATAATATCAGTCATTAACTACAAGATAACTGATAACTGTTCAATAAAAATGTGTTAAGCTATGTAAAAACAATTATAAAATATCATGGTTTATCATATTATTTACGACGGAAACTGCAATCTTTGTGCAACATTCACTCAACTTTTAGCTAAGTTTGATCAAGGCAATATCTTCGACTATATTCCCATGCAAGATCAAGCAATATTGAGACAGTTCAATATCACCCCAGAAGATTTTGAAATGGGGATGATTTTAATTGATGGTGATGATATAGAGAAACGTTGGCAAGGAAGCGACGCAGCGGAAGAAATCGTCAACTTATTGCCATTGGGACAAGCATTTATTATTGCCTATCGTAGCTTACCAGGAATGAAATGGTTAGGGGACAAAAGCTACGAACAAGTGAGAGATAATCGTTATAACTGGTTTGGAAGAAGGGACAATACTTATCCATCTCCCTATCCCTTTGGTTGTAACGAAAGGAGCAATTCTGCTGTTTCTAATTAATTAAACTATCCCTGAGATAGCTTTCACTAACTGGTCAATTTCATCGGGCAAAGTAAAGTAGTGAACACAGGCACGAATGCAGTCAGGATCACGGATTGTTCTTAAGAAAAATCCTTGGCTTTCTAACTTCTGAACAATAGTTGCGTGAGACATATTATTGTCAACAGTAAAGGAAACTAAACCTGCTTCTGGAGGAGAACTTTTCAAACAATTAACAGCAGAAAATTTTGATAAGCTTTGCCATAAATACCCGCTTAATTGACAAATTTGTTCATAACGCTGTTGACTATTTCCCCAGTCGTTATGAACACCCATAGTTGCTCTTAAACCTTCGTATTGAGGATAAGACGATGTAGCAACTTCAAACTTTCTACCATCCTGCTTAAAGTCAATAGGTTGACCGTTTTTATCGATATTAATACCTCGCCAACCAATAAAAGTAGGGCTAATAGATTCAAAAATTTCTGGACGAATGTATAACGCTCCTACTCCTGCCGGTCCACAGAACCATTTATGACCCGTAAAACCGTAGAAATCAACCCCAGTTTCTGCTAAATTCAACGCTAATGAACCGGCTGATTGTGCTGCATCTGCTAATACCAAAATAGGGTCATCGCTACCACGATAACTGTGACAGAGATCGCTAATTTCTTTTAAAGGTAAAACCTGTCCTGTATTCCATAACAAATGACTCAAAACCACCAGTTTTGTTTGAGAGGTTAAGTGTTGCTTAATTACCTCCACTGGATTACCTTCATTTAGGGTATTTAAAAGAGGACAAATATCAATCTCAACCCCAAACCGTTGAGCAACTTCTTTGACAGTGGCAATAATTCCAGGGTGTTCACAATCGGTCATCAAAATGCGATCGCCAGCTTGCCAATTTATTCCCCAAATAGCAATATTGCACCCAGAAGTTACATTTTCAGTTAAAGTAATTGTTGATGCTTCAACCCCAAATTCTTGAGCAATATCCTGTCGCAATAATTCTACTTTCTGACCAATCCAATCATTAACCTTGAGAGAAAAAGGACCTTTTTGTTGTAAAAAATTATGAGCATCAATGATAGCCTCTAATCCCGAACGGGGTAAAGTTCCTTGTCCCCCAAAATTAAAATAAACTTTATTGATCAGTCCAGGAAACTCTTGTCTTTGTTGTTGCACTTCGGATAGAAAGTCTTGGGGATAAATCATAGGTTAATTAGTGGAAAAAGAACTAGCATTATTGTCATTTTAGCAGTATCCTTTAATCAGGTTGTTGAGCAAAAATTAATCGGGTTAGTGAGCAAGATGCTCACACTCCCTATCCTAAAATTTAAGCTTTAAACTCAGTAGTAATGCGTTTCATGGCTTCTTCGACATTTTCTCGGCTATTAAAGGCTGAAATGCGAAAATAGCCCTCTCCAGCAGCCCCAAAACCAGACCCAGGGGTTCCTACTACATTGGCTGTTTGTAAGAGTTTATCGAAGAAATCCCAACTAGAAAGATTGTGAGAGGTTTTTAGCCAAATATAAGGAGCATTGACCCCACCATACAACTCAAATCCTGCGATCTTGAGCTGCTCACAGATAATTTTGGCATTTTCGAGGTAAAACTTAACTAAACCCTTGATTTGTGCCTGTCCTGCTTCGGAATAGACCGCTTCTGCTCCCCGTTGCACAATATAGGAAACTCCGTTAAACTTGGTGCATTGGCGACGGTTCCACAGCTTCCATAATTCTACCTCAGACCCATCTGCTGTTCTAGCGATTAGTTGTTGAGGCACCACGGTAAAGGCGCAACGAGTGCCAGTAAACCCTGCATTTTTAGAAAAGGAACGAAACTCGATGGCACAATCTCTAGCTCCTTCGATTTCGTAGATAGAATGAGGTAATGTATCGTCTGTGATAAAAGCTTCGTAGGCAGCGTCAAAAAAGATGATCGAGTTGTTAGCCTTGGCGTAGTCTACCCAAGCTTTGAGGTACTCTTTTGTTGCTGTTGCACCGGTAGGGTTGTTGGGGAAACAGAGATAGATGAGGTCAACTTTTTGGTCAGGAATGTCTGCGGTAAAGTTGTTATCTGCACTGATGGGAAGATAAACCAAACCGTCGTATTCTCCTCTGTCGTTGGTTTCCCCTGTGTTGCCGGCCATAACATTTGTGTCCACATAAACAGGGTATACGGGGTCGGTTACAGCAATTTTGTTATTTTTACCAAAAATGTCGAGAATGTTGCCTGAGTCGCATTTTGCCCCGTCGGAAATAAAGATTTCTGAGGCGTTGACATCGCACCCTCTAGCTTGAAAGTCCTGGACTGCGATTTTTTCCCGTAACCACTGGTAACCTTGCTCGGGGCCGTAACCTTTGAAGGTACTGCGATCACCCATATCCTCTACAGCCTTAATCATAGCAGTACGACAAGCTTCTGGCAAGGGTTCGGTAACATCCCCAATACCTAGTTTAATTATTTTTGCTGAGGGGTTACTTTCTACAAAAGTGTTTACTCGTCTTGCTATTTCGGGAAAGAGGTATCCTGCCTTGAGTTTGAGATAGTTATCGTTGATGGTTGCCATATTTTACTTCGTTACAAATACCTTTATTTAGCTTACTCTGGTTTCTGACCTGAATTTTTAAAATTAACTAAAATCTTTTCGGTAAGCTGTTATTTAGTTCATTGGTTTGATTATCCTTGAGTTATTGTAATATGAATCCTGAGATATGCTATGAATAAATTTTTTGTCGATCGAGGTGGAACTTTTACCGATATCGTTGCAGTTGTTATTGATGAACAAATTATCAATAAATTGTCTCAAAAACAAGAACAGTTTTTAATTGTTCCTTTGCCTAATAAGAAATGGATAGTCGTCTATAAATTACTCTCAGAAAATCCAGAAAAATATCAAGATGCTGTTATTCAAGGAATTAGAGATATACTTTGTCTTGCTCCTGATAAAGCTCTCCCCACAGCACAAATAGAAACAGTAAAAATGGGGACAACCGTTGCTACCAATGCCTTACTAGAAAGAAAAGGTGATCGCACTGTTTTATTGATAACAAAAGGTTTTAAAGATGCCCTAAGAATTGGTTACCAAAATCGCCCGAATATATTTGCTCTTCAAATTATTTTACCTTCTATGTTGTATGAATTAGCGGTTGAAGTAGAAGAAAGATATGACAGCAAAGGCAATGAATTAATTCCTGTTAACCTAGAAAAAGTTAGACACGATTTAGAACAAGTTTATCAACAAGGGATAAGAAGCTGTGCCATCGTTTTTATGCACAGTTATCGTTATCATAATCATGAAAATCAAGTAGCAAAAATTGTTCAAGAAATTGGGTTCACCCAGATTTCCATATCTCATCAAGTCAGTCCCTCAATGAAACTGGTTTCTAGGGGAGATACTACCGTTGTTGATGCTTATTTATCTCCTATTTTAAAACGCTATGTTAAACAAGTTTCTAGTCAGTTAATAAATACAAAACTGATGTTTATGAAATCAGATGGAGGTTTAATTGATGCTGATAAGTTTCAGGGAAAAGATAGTATTTTATCCGGTCCTGCTGGTGGAATTGTTGGCGCAGTGCAAACCAGTTTAAGAGCAGGTTTCAAAGAAATTATAACTTTTGATATGGGAGGAACTTCTACAGATGTTGCTCATTTTAAAGGGGAATATGAACGGCAATTAGATAATGAAATTGCTGGTGCAAGAATGCGTGTTCCAGTATTAAGTATTCACACCGTTGCTGCTGGTGGTGGCTCTATTTTACGGTTCGATGGAGCCAGTTTTAAAGTAGGTCCTGAATCTGCAGGAGCTAACCCTGGTCCTGCTTGTTACCGTCGAGGAGGTTCTCTAACTGTAACCGATGCTAACGTTATCTTAGGAAAAATTCAACCTCAATATTTTCCCCATATTTTCGGACAAGAAGGTAATTTACCTTTAGATAAAGATATAGTTACTCATAAATTTATAGAACTATCCAAAGAAATTGATCAAGCTACGGAGCAACAAAATACTCCTGAAAAAATAGCCGCAGGGTTTATTAAAATTGCTGTAGAAAATATGGCTAATGCCATTAAAAAAATTAGCCTACAACGGGGATACGACGTAACTAATTATACTTTATGTACTTTTGGAGGTGCAGGGGGTCAAGTTGCTTGTTTAATTGCCGATACGTTAGGGATAAAAACCGTATTTCTTCATCCTTATGCCGGTGCTTTAAGTGCTTACGGAATGGGTTTAGCTGATCTCAGAGTTATTAAAGAAAGTGCTATTGAAAAATCCTTAGATAAAAACTTAATTTATGATTTAAAATCCATTATTAACCAGTTAAAAAATCAAGCAAGAAAAGAACTCAACACTAACAAATCTATTAAAGCAGAAAACATAATTATTAAACTCAGTTTAAAATATCAGGGAACTGACTCATCCTTATTAGTGGACTTTGCCGAAGATATAACAGTTATCCAGCAAAGTTTTGAAAAAGAATATCAGTTAAGATATGGTTTTATCCAAACAAAAAAAATGTTAATTGTAGAATCAGTTTCTGTTGAGATTATTCAAATTATGGATAGTCCCAATGAACCGTTACTAAGTCGTATTCGTCCTTTAAATGATATTCCATTACCGATTAAAATAGTTCCTGTATTTACCGAGGATAAATGGCAAGATACTCCAATTTATAAACGAGAAGACTTACAACCTGAAGATAATATTAAAGGGCCAGCAATTATTGTTGAAAAAATTAGTACAATTATGGTTGAACCTGATTGGAGTGCAAAATTAACAGGGTATAATCATTTAATTATTAGTAAAAAAGATGATGATCAAATATGATATTTTATTTTAGGGATTTAGTCTGGTGACCAATATTTATCACCAAACAAATTTTTAGCTTAGTTTAATCTTTTCAGTAAGATTTACAACCTCAAAATACTATCATAAAGTTAGATAGATTACTTAAAAACATTCTAATTTATGCAGTTTCAAGTTGGTGATATTTTATCAGTTCCACTCTTTGCTCATACTCGTCATTTCTTTGTCTTTATAGGTGATGGAAAAGTTATTGAGTGGGGTCCTTCAGATGGAATATCTTGGATGGGTAGTCATGGTCGTGTCGCTAAAAAAGAACTGGTCAAAATGGGTCTAGAGTATAAGTGGTTAGCAAGAAACGGAGATTTGAAAGAGATAACCCTAGAAAAGCGTACAGGAGTCAGCAAGGACTTAATGTTTAAACGGATAGAACAGATAACTAAAGAAATTGATTATCATTTAGGTCATTGTAACTGTGAACATTTTGCATATTATGTTACTGGTAATAAACCGCATTTTTACCAAAGTATTTGGCACTTGTTTACAGATCATAATCCATTTACAAGTCAACCTATGATTAACAATTATAAGCAACTGCGAGATGAATTACTGAGATGTAAATTTTGCGGGACAGTTAGTTTGTCAAGAGAGGACTTTGACCAATCTATTTTTGTTAGTGTATTGAATGATGGTTATTATGTATATCATTTGAATCATCAATTAGGAGGCCAGAATTTGTACATAACTACTGTTCCAAAATCAGAAGATTTTGACTCTAGTTATATCTCAATAGTTTTGGCATATTTTGGTGCTTTTATTGGAAGAGGTGAGATTTTTCGTATTATTCGTCAGTTACGAGGATGTTAATTTAAATAAAAATTTCTTGAGAAAATTACAATCCTGATGGTTTTATGATTGATTAATATAAATCAAAAAAGATAATTTATTATTAACTTAAGTAGTAGAATCTAACTTCAAAATAGCATTAAACTAAAAATAATCATTTAACTCTATAATTCACTATGTTAAACCTATCCAATCCCGATCCCATTTACCTCGAAATATTCAAAAATCTCTATCAGTTTATAGCTGAAGAAATGGGAATTATTCTACAAAATACAGCCTCTTCAGTTAACATTAAAGAACGTCTAGACTTTTCCTGTGCTATCTTCGATCAACAAGGATTATTAGTCGCTAATGCACCCCATATTCCTGTGCATTTGGGAAGTATGAGCGAAAGCGTTAAAAGTCTTATTCAAGATAAGAAAAATAGTTTACAACCTGGGGATGTTTATCTGTCAAATAACCCCTACAATGGTGGAACTCATTTGCCTGATGTAACTGCTATTACACCAGTTTTTAATAATGAGAATAAAGAAATTTTATTCTATGTTGCATCTCGTGGTCATCAAGCAGACATTGGAGGAATTACACCGGGTTCTATGCCTCCCCATTCTAGATCAATTTTAGAAGAAGGAGTGCTATTTGATAACTTTTTATTGGTGGGAAAAGGACATTTTCGAGAACAAGAAGTAAGAGAAATTCTAGGCAATGGGGATTATCCTGCGAGAAACCTTGACCAAAACATTGCCGACTTTCAAGCACAGATCGCAGCTAATGAAAAAGGATACCAAGAATTGCAAAAAATGGTCAATCAATATGGTTTAGAAACTGTACAAGCTTACATGAGATTCGTCCAGGATAATGCAGAAGAGTCTGTTAGAAAAGCAATTGATGTCTTAAGCGACGGAGAATTTACTTATGCAATGGATCAAGGTTCAGAGATTAAAGTTAAAGTAACTATCGATGATAAAAATCGTAGTGCAACAATCGATTTCACAGGTACCTCTGAACAATTAAGGAGTAATTTTAATGCTCCAAAAGCAGTTACACAAGCAGCCGTGTTATATGTTTTTCGTACCCTAGTTGATGATAATATTCCCCTCAATGCTGGTTGTCTAAAACCCTTACATTTGATTATCCCTGAAGGAAGTATGTTAAACCCGAAATATCCGGCAGCTGTGGTAGCAGGAAATGTAGAAACTTCTCAAGTTATTGTTGATGCTTTGTATGGCGCATTAGGGGTATTAGCTGCTTCCCAAGGCACTATGAATAACTTTACTTTTGGGAACGAAAACTATCAATATTATGAGACAATTTGTGGGGGTTCTGGTGCTGGAATTAACTTTAATGGAACCGATGCAGTACAAACCCACATGACTAACTCTCGTTTAACCGATCCCGAAGTATTAGAATTTCGTTATCCTGTATTAGTAGAAGAGTTTAAAATTAGAGAAAATAGCGGTGGAAAGGGTCACTATTCTGGAGGAAATGGTGTTATAAGAAACATCAAATTTTTAGAACCTATGACTGCTAATATTTTGTCAGCACATCGAGTTATTCCTCCTTTTGGTTTAGTAGGTGGAGAAGCAGGAAAAGTGGGAAAAAATTCGCTTAAACGAAAAGATGGAACGGAAGAAATATTAGATGGTACCGCAACCGTAGAAATAGAATCAGGAGATAATTTTATTATTGAAACTCCAGGAGGTGGAGGTTTTGGATTCCTGGACTCCTAAAAAGTTTATTTTACTTAATTAATTGTTTTTTGAGTATATAATTTTCTACTACTTCTAACATGATATTACTTGGAAAAGAAGAAGTCCTTGACTTCCTGGGTGCATTGATTAAATTAACGGTTTCTTCTATTTGTTCAAAATTAGGTTTAGTTACCATAACTTTAGCTAAAAATTTGCGAATTACTCGTCTTTGTAGAGCTAAGTGTACACTTTTTAATACATCTCTATTTAATCTAGAGTTATTAGCATCAAATGCTACTAGAAATATCTTATTAGCTTCTCCTTCTAAATAATCAGATTCCGCTTTTAATACTTCTGATGTTTGTGATAAATTAGTTTCTACATTGGGGTTAAAATTTTCTTTTAGATAGGGTAATAATTCTTGGCGAATACGGTTACGAGCATACTTTAAATTAGTATTAGCTACATCTTCCCAAATCGGTAAATTAAATTGTCGACAAAACGTTAAAGTTTCCTGCCGTGAAACCTTTAATAAAGGACGTACTAAATTGATTTTATTTGTTAGAGGACGTTTCCAAGTTAATGCACCTAGTCCGTTGCTACCAGCTCCTCTAATTAAATTATACAATAATGTCTCGCTGCGATCGCTTAATGTATGACCAGTCACTACTTCGCTAAACTGGTTTTCTTCGGCTATTTCAACTAAACTTTGATATCGCCATTCTCTGGCGTTTGCTTCTGTTTCTTTCATTGATTCAGCTACTTTTAAATAAAAGGTAACACCCCAATTACTAGCAGCTTTTTCTACATGATCTGCAATTCCTACGTCAGAAGACCAACCGTGATCGCAATGAGCAATAGCAATTTTCCAACCCCACTTTGGTTGTAAATCTAGTAGAAGTTTCGATAAACATAAAGAATCTTGTCCCCCAGAAACTGCAACTAAGATGTTACTTTTTTGAGGTAAAATTAAACTATCTTTGAGTTTTTGATGTACCCTAGCATGAATATTTGTCCACATTTTAAGATTAATCGATTCTCATACTTAAATCCAACCAAGTCGCACGAGTAATAGGCGCACTACTAGAAATATAATCCACTCCAGTTAAGGCAACTTTCCTAATATTATCTAGGGTAATGTTACCCGATGCTTCTATTTTTATTTGTTTATTTTCTTTCCTAATATAAGCCACAGATTCTTTCATTAAATCTATATCCATATTATCTAACATAATAATATCTGCCCCATACTTTAAGGCCTCTTTTACTTCTGCTAATGTTGTTGTTTCCACTTCAATAGTAAGGGGATAGGGAATGGTTTGACGAATAGAATTAATTGCTCCTTGAATACTGCCTGCGGCTTTGATATGATTATCTTTAATCATCACCCCATCATCTAAGCCCATACGGTGATTTTTGCCTCCTCCTATTCGGATGGCATATTTCTCCAGTATCCTTAAACCTGGGGTCGTTTTACGAGTATCTACCAACTGACTCGGTAAATCTTCTATAGTTTTTGCGTACTGCCTAGTCATAGTGGCAATACCGCTTAACCTCATCCCCAAATTTAAGGCAACTCTTTCCCCTGTTAATAGAGTGCTTAATGGTCCGTTGAGTTTTGCTATCACTTGACCAATTTTCACCCATTCTCCGTCTTCCACAGTGGGGTCAAAGGAAATATCTGAACTTAATAGCTGAAAGACTCTCTGAGCAACGGGTAAACCAGCTACGACTCCCTCAGACTTAGCTATCCAATAACCCGAACCCGTTTTCTTTAGTTCCAAACCCTCAGTGGTGCGATCGCCTCTTCCAATGTCTTCTTGCAACCAAGCAGTTAGCAATGGATCTATATTCAATAATGAAGGTATCACAATTGTTCTGTTTTTTCAAGAGATTATCTATTCTTTATCATAACCTAGTTATTAATAACTAATTTATCAAATTGTTATAAAACTACAAAGAGAATTACAAAACTAAATCAACTGACCACTTCAGGGGTTCGGTGTGTATTTTGTCTGTATGATACTTTACAGTATTTTTGATAAAAAGAGATAATTATCGGTACTATTATTCCTAAAAATCATTTATACTTGCATTATGAGAATAAAAATTTTCAATAACTCAATAATAGGAAGAAAAAAAAGAAGGCATTATAGTAGAATGTTCATGATAAACATAAGGTCAAACCTTAATTAAATACTATAACAACAGTGGGAAGTGTCACATCAAAAATCGTAGTAGTATTACTGAGTTCCTAGTAACTGCATAGATTTTTTACTATCCAAAAATATCAATAATTAATATCAGGATAGATTCCTTTTTGAGAGAGATATATAGGTAGAGTATTGTATTACTCATGCTGTATTGTGAAACAATTATTAGATTACCCATTGAATCTAACAATTAAAGACACGAGCGTAGTTTGCTTAATTTATCACTGTTCGTAAACCATCATGTCTTATACAATTTCTGAAAGTTGCCCAACTTGTAATAGTTGTCAAATTCATTGCCCAACTGATGCTATTAAAACGGAAAATGGTGAATATCTGATCGATAAAGAAAAATGTAATAGTTGTCAAGGTTATTATCAAGAACCTCAATGTATTGTTCAATGTCCTATTAGTAGTCCAACCCCCATCCAAGCCAAAAAAGGAAGATATAAAAATGTAACCAGAATCCCCACATCTCCCGAACTATTTATCAATGGAAAAAACACCCCTTTTGCTTCGTCGATGATAATTTGGGAAGCCTGTACTGTCTTAACTTGCGCCTCAGTGCTTCCTTGGGAAAAAGACAGTAACAACAGTCTTTATTATGAGCGATCGGTTAAACAAGGACAAGGCACAATTGTTTTTCGTTTAAACAACATATTAAACACACAAATATCTGAATCAGTGGATTATTTATCCGATTCTAGCCAACTAGAATGTATTGATATCAGAGCAGCTTGTTTACATCTTTTATTTGCTGGTTATGCAACCACATTAGAAAAACCTTGGGAAGAAAAATTTGTTATCAGTGATCAACAAATCGAACAATATTTAGGGCTAGATAAACGAAAAGACCTCAGTAAAGCAGCCAAACTGAGCCTAATTAAACTATTAATACAACAAACCTGTCAATTATTAGCCACCATCAACTGGCCACAACAAGGAAAAGTTAAAGGTTTTCTCGTTCCAGAAAGTCCGATCTGGAACCTATTAGAAATTCAACATCACTTCCAAGAAGATGATTTAGGGTGTCAACATTTAATCGGCTTAACCTTTACCTTACAACCCGGAATTTGGGCTAAATACTTCTTAAATAAACAAGGTTACAGTAAAAGAATTGCCTTTTATCAATACGGTTCCTTACCTCAATTTGTTTTAAGTAGTGTCATGAGCATTTGGCAGCAACATCCGGGAGCAACAAGAATCATGCTCTGGTTACTATTTAAAAGCAAAATGGGACGTAAACAATGTATTACCGTCCCCACCCTCATGAGAGTCGCTTATGGTCAACAAAGAATCGCCCAAGCAGACATACACCGAGAGCAACGAAAACGCCTCCTAAGAACCTTTGAGAGCGATTTAGAGGTTTTGAATCATTACGGATTAAAACCCGTATTTGACCCCGTTTCCTACCCAGAAACCATACAACCTCTCTGGGTAAAACTAGATAGACTCCCCGACGATGCAGACGAAGCGTTAGACTTTTGGATTAACGATGGTTGCCAAGAGCATCGTTTAACCGACTCTGGCCCGAGGGGAAAATGGAATTGGTTAATGAAAGCCAGAATTCTTAACTTTGAACTCCCCCAAGAATGGGAAGAACAATTAATAAAATTTGAACAAAAAAAACAACGGAAAACACAGCGTAAAACTCGTAATCCCAAAATCTCTCAGTTATCTGCTGAGCAAATATTAGATGCAAGAAAGCGCAAAGGTTTAAGTCAAAGGGCCCTGGCCAAAGAAATCGGCAAAAGTCAAAGTTGGATTAGGGATCTCGAAAATGGTCGTTTTTCTGCCAAGCCCGAAGATCGCGAAATTCTCAAAACTGTTCTAGAATTGTATTAGTAGTAAATTATTATCCCAAACGGCCAAAAAAGGTTTATCATAGTACCTACGTTCTGAGAACTGGGAAAATCTATGGAACCTTTAACTCCCGCACAAAAAGAATTGTACGACTGGTTAATTAAATACATTAACGACAATCAACACGCTCCTTCCATTCGTCAGATGATGAAAGCCATGAATCTGCGATCGCCGGCACCGGTGCAAAGTCGCCTAGAGAGATTGAGAAACAAGGGCTATATCGATTGGATCGAAGGCAAAGCCAGAACCTTGAGAATTTTACACCATCAACCCAAAGGCATCCCCATATTAGGAGCGATCGCAGCCGGAGGATTAGTAGAACCCTTCACCGATGAACAAGATCGTCTAGACCTCTCCAATCTCCTCCAGAATAGCAAATACTGGGGTTTAAGAGTTACAGGGGACAGCATGATCGAAGATTTAATCACCGAGGGAGATCTAGCCATTATGCGCTCTTTAGATCCCGATGAAACGTTAAAAAATGGTGAAATTGTTGCTGCTAGAGTAGAAGGAGTAGGAACCACCTTAAAACGATTTTATCAAGAAGGAGAAATGGTGATGTTAAAGCCTTCAAATCTTAACTATCAACCCATAGAAGTCAAAGCTAACCAAATAGAAGTTCAAGGAATCTTAATAGGAGTTTGGCGAGGTTATTGACTTGTCTTTGTGCTTAGAAAAGGGAACCTGCGATTAAGAAACCGTCAAAGTAGTAGAGGTTTAATACCAGATGAGCCTCTACTCTCTCAAAGTTAAGGATAACTTGATGAACAAGACTATTCCCAAAAAGCACTATGCTATAATCCAGTAAAGTGCAGAAGTTACTATTAGCCTCGATTATCTAGGGAATTTGAAATATATGGAAAATATACCCAATCACCTCAGCAAAATTGATGGGCAGTTAGGAAAGTTAATCATATTAGGATTTCCCTTTGAAGACCTTGCCACAAATGCCTCTTTTGAAGAGATGGTTTTTTTATTTTTGCACAATCATCTCCCCAATAAAAATGAACTTGATAACATTAATAAAAAACTATTATCTCACCGATATCTCGATGAAAAAATCTTAGATATTCTCAAAAACGCAGCCGCCAACGATGTGGAACTTATCGAAGGGGTGAGGATCGGGGTTAGCTGTCTAACTCTGGATATGCAATCTCATCGCATAGATAGAGAAGGAATTAACGGCGCACTAAAGATTATCGCTTCGGTTCCTATTATTACAGCTTCCTACTGGCGTTTACTCGAGGGTCAACCAATCATAGATCCTCACTTGGAGTTAGGCCACGCGGCTAACTACTTATATATGCTCACAGGAGAAAAACCTACCCCCGAAGACGTTAAAACTCTAGAGATTTATCTCAATACGGTCATCGAGCATGGAATGAACGCCTCAACCTTTGCTGCACGGGTTGTCATGTCCACCCGTTCTGATTTCGTTTCTGCGGTAACCGCTGCCATCGGCGCGATGAAAGGAGTTCTCCACGGAGGTGCGCCAGGCCCGGTACTGGATATGTTATTGGAGATGCAAAAATCGGGAGACATAGAAGGCAATTTACGTCACAAGTTTGAAAACCGAGAACGTTTAATGGGTTTTGGCCATCGGGTTTATCGAGTCAAAGATCCTCGGGCCATCTTGCTGTCTAAGGTATCGGCAGATGTCTGGAAACGGAGAGAAGATAGGGACTTTTGGGGTTTAGCTGTTGACGTGGAAACCACCGCTTTACGGTTACTCAGGGAATACAAACCCAATCGTAAAATTGAAACCAATGTGGAATATTACACAGCCTTAGTTTTACACGGGTTAGGACTGCCTTCAGCCTTATTTACCTCAACCTTCACCGTCAGTCGGGTTGTAGGGTGGTTAGCCCATTGTTTAGAACAGCTAGAACTCGATCGCATCATTCGTCCTAGTTCTGTTTATACCGGACCCCATCAACAATCATGGTGTCCCATGGAGGAGAGATAAGCTTAAGAAATAGGGAAGGAAGCTCTTTCTTTCCCGAAGATTTTGGAGTCTTTTCTTGCGTTGAATACTCTCTATAAGTTCGGCAATAAGGATTAAAAATTAAAGAAAAAATTTAGGTTTATTTGTACAAGGATTTGTGAGTATTTTCTATAATAAATTGTGATCAATGAATTAATTTCGCCACAGGAACCTATTGAATGAGTAGTGAGCAAAATACACAGTTACCCCTTTGGGTGCAAGACCGCAATACCGTTTTATCCCATGATGAAGGGGTTAAATGGCGCAACGGAGAAAAGCCAGATTATTCCTATACCGATCAGTATTTACACAAAGAAAGTCAACATAATCATGTACCCGGTTCTTTAGAAGCGATCGCTCAAAATTTGGTAAGAACTTTTGAGATGGAAGCTTCTCATAAAACCGATCCTCAGCAATGGCTTTCCATCGTTACAGATAAATTTCAAATGAGTAGTAACGGGGGTCCTTCCTACACCGCAGAAGAGGTGAGCGAACAGGGAACCTATAACCTTTTTATCGACAAAACCCCAGGTTACGATCCCACTGCAGAAGACTTTCAATCTTCCTTTGAGCTATTTCATAAAGCCTTTCCCAATGGCTTTTTATGGGAACTAATCGAAGTTTTATCAGGGCCTCCTAATGTTACCTTTAAATGGCGACACTGGGGAACTTTTAGTGGTCCCTATAAAGACCATCAACCCACAGGAGAAACCATTGAAATTAGAGGTATTAGCGTAGCCAAATTAACCGATGATCTCAAGATTTTATCCATCGAACATTATTTTGATAATAGCACTTTTCTGAAAAAGCTAACCTCTGGTTGTCCTGTTGCTCATTAATCGCAGTTAAGGCTAAAACTAACAATTTTCCAAGGTTCGATCTGATTGTCATGATCGACTTTTTCTTCTAATAGATTCAACCTTTGATCTAACTTAAGGTTTAAGTCCCCATTAATCTCCATTATAGCAGATTTTCCTTCGCATTCGTAACAACGCAAAATATAGTTATTTTTTTCCTCCTCTCCTGGTTTTAATGCAGATACAATCAGGTTATCTGGTGATACTTTTAAAGCTGAAAATAGAGGAGGTAGTTTTCCATGATTATTAATATTCTTATTAATGATCATAACTTGTAAGGGAATATTCAATTCACGTGCTTTTTGGACTGTTTTTGCCTGTTGCCAACTTCCTTTATGGGGATAGATAGCATAGGTAAATTCATGGTGTCCAATGTCACAAGTGGGATCTGGCCATCGGGGACTTTTTAATAAAGTCAGTCTAAGGCGATCGCTTTGACTATCGTAGCCATATTTACAGTCATTTAACAAACTAACGCCGTAGTTTTTACTATTATCGGTTAAATCTGCCCATCTTAACCCTGGAACTTCCCATTTTGCTTTTTCATAATCAGTTTGGGGATGGTTTGTTCGTTTAATAGTTCCAAAGGGAATCTCATAACTTGTATAGTCTGCTGTTAAGTTAAGTGGAAATGAAGCCTTTACTAAAACATAGCTTTCTTGCCAATTAACTTGGGTTTTTATTTTCAAAACTGTTGATTTTTTCTGCAATATATAATCTTGTATAAACTCTGATTTACCTAATTGTTTAATCACTCTTATCTTCCATTGTATAGGACCTGTTTCTAATACTTCTATAGATTTTAGTTCTGTATCTGGTAAAGGATGATTATTATAATTAGGATCAATATTCCAAGCATCCCAATACTGTCCTTGATCTCGGAAGCTTTGTAATTGATTTCCTTCCTCTTTTAAAATATCTATTTTGTGAATTTTATCATAAATACTATCAATATTTCCCGTTTTATTATTAATTTTTACTTTTAAAAAATTATTTTCTAAGATTATTTTGTTTTGATACAATATTTTTTCTTTCTCTTTCTTGATCTCACTAGGTACTAACCAAAAAACACGATAACCAAAACTAGGTATTTCTTCAGCTAAAAATAATAATTTTTTCTCGTGATTAACTTGAGTTACAAGTTTATTTTTTTCTAAATCATAAACATCATAATTATCATCAATACTATCAATCTCTACTATTTCTGATCGTTGCCAACTTAGGGAGTTGAAAATGATAACTATTTTTTCCTCTAACTCTGACATAGTAGGAATATCAATACTGGCAACGACTTGTTTCAGCGCAGACTGTAAGATATTGTTACCAATAGTTTGAACTTCTTTCCAGTCTTGATTTGCTTGTACAAATACCTCCGAAATGGAGGTTCCAGGTAAGATGTCGTGGAATTGGTTAAATAATACTTTTTTCCAAGCATCTTCTATATTACTTTTAACTTCATTATCTATAGCTTTATTTTCAATCATAGCTGCAATACATGACCATAATTCCCCTTGATATAATAGTTCTTCGCTACGACGATTATAATATTTTTGATCTGCGTGGGTAGTATAACAACCTCGATGTAAATCTAAGTACAGTTCATCATCCCATATAGGAATATCGAAGCCATTTTTAACAGTATTTCTAACCTTATCCAGATAATTTTTTGAGGTTGTAAAATCTATTTTTGGGAAGAAAGGAGACTGCTTCCATCGTTCGCTAACCTCTATCATGTCACGAGTTGGACCACCACCATGATCCCCAACTCCTGGTATCCATAACATTTCTTGTAAACCCGTTTGTTGTTCCCATTTCACACTGTAATTAGTCATAGTTATGGGATTAGTTGTCATCACCCCTTCTACATTTGGAGGAGACATTACTGTTAATAATTGTGTGCCATCAAGAGACTGCCACCAAAATGCACCATAGGGAAATTCTGCGGTATTATTCCAGTGAAGTTTTCCTGTAACAAAATAGTTAATACCACTTTCTTTAAATATTTGAGGTAACTGGAAACAGAAACCAAAACTGTCAGGTAACCAGGCAATTTCCGTAATGTTTCCAAATTTTTCTTTGATATATTTTTGTCCATATAACAATTGTCTCACCAGGGATTCTCCTGAAACTAAATTAACCTCTGGTTCCACCCACATCCCTCCCAAAATTTCCCATGTACCTGCTTTATACGAGGCTTGAATCTGTTTAAAAAGTTCGGGACGATTTTTTTCTATCCATTCATAAAGAACAGGGGTTGTATGGCAAAATGTGAGGTGATTAAATTCTTTTTGTAAGTTAATAACCGATCTAAAAGTTCGTTCTGCTACTTCCCAAGTTTCGTCCACTGTCCATAACCAAGCCATATCTAAATGAGCATGACCAACAATGTTAAAATGACGTTGTTTAATATCATCGCTTAATGTTTCTAATTGTTGTCTTAGCTTAATTAATTCGTTATTAAACTTATTGGCATCAGCAACATAGTTCCAGTTAATACAATTTATTCTTTCTTCTATAAAGCCTAAATTTTCAGGAAAAAATACCGATGAATATTGGTATAAGATAGACATTTCATCAGCAACAAAACCAGGATCAATTGACTTATAATCGTTCTCATAGATTAACTCAGACTTCATTAACGCTCCAATATCATGACCTGGACTAACTAACCGTAAACAAACTAAAAATTCTTGTCCTCGTTCCACACAATTAGTCAATAAAATCCTTCCCAAAGAGTCAAATAAATCTCCCTCTTGAACTAGCTTTCCATTGACAAAAATTTGTGCTATTTCTGCCCACCAAACCAGAGATAATCTCAAAGAAAGGTATTGTAAAGGATAATTATTTAGTTGTCCAGGAATAACCATTTTTTGGATTAACCATTGAACCTTATTTCCTGCCTCCCAGGTTAAATAACCTTTCTCGTTAGCTATAATCGATTCTAATCGATCAAAATTAATATTATTGATGTCTATTTCTTCTGAAGTCCCTAACCATTTATTTTGTACACTGACTTGTGTTAAGCGACGTAACTTATCAATTGTTTCAGTAATTTTCATTTTTTAGCAACCATTAAAATAATCAAAATTGTTATCAGAAGTATCTCCGTCCCCATTAACCCATTTAAAGTTTCTATATCTTCTGGATTAATGATAAAATACTGATGAAACAAAGTATAGGGAATAATCTGCAAGAAAATAATGCCGACAAAAAAAGCAAAAGTACCGTAAAAAGATTGATACCAAAGACTAATAGATGTGATTCCATTGAAGGCTAATAAAATAACATCCATAACTCGCCAATGAAGCGGTGTGTCTAACCAAGAAACATCCCCTAAACTTAAAATGTTGGCACAATGAACCAAAGCACCATAAAGTAGACAAATGGATAATAACTTTAAATAAATTCCCGTCCAATATTGAGGAAAAGAGCTTCGTAAACGTTTAAGCATTTTATAATACTCCCCATATTTTTCGTTTTTGCTAAGATAAGCTAGAAAACCCGACATTCCATACTTTAGCCTATGTCTCACCCTGTGAATGAATCTTCCCTGATCCCCCCTACCTTAATCGAAAACAGAAAAGCCGATCATATCAATATTGTTCTAGAAAAAGATGTCACAGGTAAAGGTATTACCACAGGGTTTGAGCAATTTTTCATCGAACACGATGCCCTTCCTGATGTGGATCTCGATGAAGTCGATCTTAGCTTACAACTGTGGGGCAGAAGGTTACAAGCCCCTCTACTAATTAGTAGCATGACCGGAGGCACAGATAATGCCCACGCTATCAACTTGAATTTAGCAGAAGCAGCCCAAGCTCTCGGAATTGCTATGGGAGTGGGTTCCCAACGGGCAGCGATCGAGCAACCCAGTTTAGGCAAAACCTATCAAATAAGACAAGTTGCTCCCGACATCCCTTTATTCGCTAACCTGGGGGCAGTACAACTTAATTATGGTTACGGCATCGATGAAGCTAAAAAAGCAGTAGAAATGATCGAGGCTGATGCTTTAATACTCCATCTTAACCCCTTACAAGAAGCTGTCCAAGCAGAAGGCGATCGCAACTGGAAAGGACTCTACAACAAAATCGCAACTCTAGCCACTTGCTTAGAGGTTCCCATCATCGCAAAAGAAGTAGGCAATGGTATCAGTGGCAAGGTTGCTAGTCGTTTGGCTGAATGTGGAGTATCTGCGATCGATGTAGCAGGATCTGGTGGCACCAGTTGGAGTGAAGTAGAAGCATACAGACAAAACGATTCTCGTCGCCGTCAAATTGCCCATTGTTTTGCTGGTTGGGGCATTCCTACGGCCGTGTCTTTGATGCAGGTAAGTAAAGCTGTTCCTGAGTTACCCATATTCGCTAGTGGGGGTATTCGTACTGGCATTGATGCCGCTAAAGCGATCGCATTAGGAGCAACTTTGGTAGGTACTGCAGCCCCTATATTAGATGCTGCTACTTATGAATCTCAAGCAGTTTACGATAAGTTCTCAATTTTATTAGAAACCCTGAAAATTGCTACTTTTTGCGCCGGGGTTTCTAATTTAAAACAGTTAAAACAAGTTCAGTTACATCATAAAAACAGTTTGTATTAAGTTAGGAAGATTCCATGTTCATCTAAGTGATACCAAAGACATCAAGTATTATCACTTGTCTCGAAATAATGTATAGTTAGACATATTTCGTACCCATACTCCCTATATTGCCCTTCAGTATATAAAAAAGTAGTATGGTCTGTCAACCCCATTGCTTCGTTACTTAACAAGAAATATTTTCAATAATTTTGTATCACGCGTGAACAGTTTGTTAGGTATTTAGTATCTAATGTTACTATTTTTTGGACAACGAGGGCAAAAAGCTAAGATTTAAAATACAAATATAGTACATACAAAAGAGAACAAAGCACTTATAGATATAAAATAGATGATTAAACTATAAAATAGAAGAGAAGTAAAACAATTATTTTGATGGAAATTAAACGTTTACCTGCATTATCTGATAATTACATTTTTCTCTTACATGACACCAATAATAAAACCGCAGCAGTTGTTGATCCGGCAGAGGCAAAACCAGTGTTAAATTGCTTAGATCAATTAGGAGCAAAATTAGTCGCTATTTTTAACACCCATCACCACGCCGATCATGTAGGAGCAAATAAAAAATTAATGGAGAAATTTCCTGATGTTTGTATTTACGGAGGCAAAGAAGATCAAGGAAGAATTCCAGGACAAAAAGTTTTTTTAGAAGAAGGAGACACGATAAAATTTGCTGAAAAAATAGGCAAAGTATACTTTGTTCCTGGTCATACTCGGGGACACATTGCTTATTATTTTCCCCCCAATAATTCAGAAGAAAAAGGAGACTTATTTTGTGGTGACACTATTTTTGCTGGTGGGTGTGGTCGTTTATTTGAAGGCACACCAGCACAAATGGTTCAATCCTTAACTAAACTGAGAAACTTACCCGACAATACCCGCGTTTGGTGTGCGCATGAATATACCCTAAGTAACCTTGAATTTGCCGTCACTTTAGAACAGGATAATAACGATTTACAAACCCGTTATCAAGAGGTTATTAAAGCACGTCAAAATGAGCAAGCAACCGTTCCTTCTTTATTAGGGGAAGAAAAGAAAACCAACCCTTTTCTTCGGTGGGATCAACCAACTTTACAAACTTTAGTAGGAATGAACGATCCGGCTAGAGTTTTTGGGAAAATTAGAGGGATGAAAGATAATTTTTAATTAGTGATGGAAGTACAAAACTTCAAATTTAAGGAAAAAATATCACACTACTTAGATGATTTTAGTAGCCCCATCGGCATCACTATTAATTTAGTAATTTTGGGGCTTATTTTATTATCTTCTGGTATTTTTGTCGTAGAAACTTATCATTGGTCTGGGAATATTTTAGGAGTATTGGATCAATTAGACAAGATGATTCTATTCCTATTTGCTATTGAATACTCCATTCGTTTTTTGTGTGCAGAATCAAAACGAAGATTTATCTTTAGTATTTTTTCTTTTATTGATTTACTTTCTATTTTCCCTTTATTTATCGGTTTCGTTGATATACGCTTTATTAGTATTCTCCGATGGTTCCGAGTTTTAAGACTACTAAGATTGATAAATTTTGAAACATCTTTATTTAAAATAAAGTCAGAGGACGGCATTATTTTGGTGAGGATATTTTTGATTATATTTTCCTTAATTTTTATCTATTCTGGAGCTATTTATCAAGTTGAACATTATAGTAATCCAGAAGTTTTTCAAACTTTTTTTGATGCTTTGTACTTCTCCGTTGTCACCATGACAACCGTAGGATTTGGTGATGTAATTCCCCTTTCAGAAGCAGGAAGAATTTTAACGGTGATTATGATTTTTTCGGGAATTCTCTTGATTCCTTGGCAACTCAGCATTTTAACCCAAAAGTTCTTACAAAATAGTCAACAAAGTAATCTAACTTGTTCTTATTGTGGCTTAAAATATCATGATCGTGATGCCAACTTTTGTAAGATTTGTGGAACTAAGTTATGAGCCTATAAATTAACCTTAGTAAAAAGAAATAATCAAGAATTTGATCCAGTTTTTCAAATAATCAAAAATATTAAATAATTCTTATTATAACTTTTGGAATAAGCTGAGTGTGATAAGATCCGACAGGATAGAGAATTCTAGAGAAAATTAATAAATGCACAAAATCCCCGTTACAGTCATCACAGGCTTTTTAGGCGCAGGAAAAACCACATTAGTGCGACACCTTTTACAAAATAATCAAAAGCGACGTATTGCAGTATTAGTCAACGAATTTGGAGAAGTAGGAATCGATGGAGAATTACTAAAAGATTGCCAAATTTGTGATGAAGAAGATAACCCTAACGAAAATATTATAGAACTCAATAATGGTTGTCTCTGTTGCACCGTTCAAGAAGAATTTTATCCCACCATGCAACAACTTCTAGAACGAAGAGAATCCCTCGATTGTATGTTAATAGAAACCTCCGGTTTAGCCCTACCAAAACCCCTAGTACAAGCCTTTCGTTGGCCAGATATTCGTAACAGTGCTACCGTCGATGGTGTAGTAACAGTAGTGGATTGTCAAGCATTAGCTTCTGGTACATTAGTGGGAGATATAGACGCATTAGAAGCACAAAGAAAAGCCGATCCCAACCTCGAACACGAAACCCCAATCGAAGAATTATTCGAGGATCAATTAGCTTGTGCAGACTTAGTATTACTCACCAAAACAGACTTAGTTAAAGAGACAGAATTACATAAAATTAAAACCTGGTTATCCCAAGAATTACGCCCTGGTGTCAAAGTTGTTTCCTGTAATCAAGGTCAAATTAGTCCTGACATTTTATTAGGGTTTAATGCAGCAGTGGAAGATAACTTAGAAACCCGTCCTTCTCATCACGATCACGAAGAAGAACACGATCACGACGATGAAATTAACTCCGTACAAATTACCCTTGAACAAGCTTATGAACCCAAAAAATTAGTGACAACTTTAACAAAATTAGTAGAAGATAACGAGATTTATCGTATTAAAGGCTTTGTCCATGTTCCTAATAAACCCATGCGTTTAGTGTTACAAGGAGTCGGCGATCGCTTCGATTATTTCTACGATCGCCCTTGGCGCAAAGATGAACTCAAACAAACCCGTTTAGTCTTCATTGGTAGAGAATTAAGGCAAGAAGCGATCGAAGAACAATTATAGGAGTTGGAGCATAGGTTAGACCCTATTTTAGCCGCCGCCGCCGCCACCACCGCCGCCTCCGCCTCCGCCACCACCACCACCGCCGCCGCCGCCACCGCCGCCACCGCCATCACCACCGCCACCACTATAACCACCACGACGAAATATCATCGATGACATTATCCAAATAATTAACCAACCATAATAACCAATGCTAAATAAGAAGCTAATAATGTTATTGATCAAGGGTTCTGTTTGATCAATTACCTGTTTAATATTCGATTGCCAATAAGGACGGGGTAAATTCAAGATATCATGAGGGAAACTAACTTGAACTTCAATTTCTTTTTGTGGAAGAATCTGACCCAAAGAAATAAATTCTACAGTTCTATTATCAATCCAAGATGATTGAGTGGGAAGTCCAAAACTTTTAATATCAATAATATTTCCTACTGATTCTTGAGGTAATTTCACTGTAACTTTAGCATTTTTTATGGGAGATTTACGATCAGGAAAAATAGCTTTCCAATAGACTTTATCCACGTTAGGTTCTGTTTCAATATGTAAGCCACCAATAACACGATAACTAATCACAAAAGTATGAGATTCTGGTGGGTTAATAATAGGCTCATGCTTCCATTCAATAATTAAATTATTGTTTGCTTTCCTAGCTATTCTTCCTAAGATTTTGCCATCTTCCGTTACAGATACATCGGTAATGTCATCGACTTTATCAAGGGGAATATAACGGTAACGCTGGTTAGAATAATTTTGATTAAAAGTATATTTTTGAGTTTCTTTAACCAGCATATCTCCGTTTTTTTGAACATCAATGTCAACATTGATAAAATCCCAATAAAAAGGTAAATGGCTTTGAGCATTTACGGGATATAAATTATCAGTAATGACTAAATTTGAAAGCAAAACAACCAAACAACTGATAATCGCTACAGCAATTCTCCGAAGATGTCTCAACCAAACTGTTTTAGTTGAGACATGGATGATGTTCTTTTTCATGTTGGCTCCAGAATAGTTCCTATGGAGTTATCTGGAAAAAGCACCCATACATCCGAATTTTTTAACAAAACTTTACTTAACGTTAGTTACTCAAAACTAATCTCGCTAAACCTACCCCAGGATAATAGTAGTCCAAAATCTCTTGATAGTCGTAACCTTTTCTGGCTAATTCATAAGCCCCCGTTTGACTCATTCCCCGTCCCTTATGAGCGCGGGCCACAATTTCATCCGTAGCTGCATAAAGGGACTCCACCACACCCCCTCGATGGCTCAAAATCTGTCCTTTGGTGCTTCTTACTGCGTGATGACCGGTATTATACTCACTGTTTAACCCCTTATACACCTGCCAACGTTGGGTATTACCTAGATCGTACCAAGAACTCGCCGGGCGGATCATGTGAACTAAAGCATAAGACCGAGCAGCGATCGCTTGAGCTTTGAGAGCTTCTGTGGGTGCATTAGCGTGCATTTCACTTCCCACAACACTATATAAATACTGCTCAAAATTCACATGATTAACCACTAGTAAGCTGTTACCCTTGGAAACCAGTAAGATTTTGCCCCGATACCAGCGATCGCCTACATAGATGAGACTACCTTCTGTCGGTTGCACCCAAACAACTCCGGGCAAAGACTGTCCCCCAAAAGATAAAGAACCCCCATTTGGTCCCACATTCCATCCTTGGGAACCCGAGAGGGTTTTTAACTGCTTATTATTGCGATCGCTTACTACTGCTTGTCCTGACACCCCTAAATTGGTTCCTGGAACATCTCGTAAAATAGCCACACGAATATCGAGAGGAGGAGGTTGATAGTCCGGCGGTGCTGCCGCTAAAGACTTGGGAGAAGGAGGTGACATTCGGGACGGTGGGGAGGTAACCGGCTTTTTCACCTCTGACTTTTGAGGAGGGTTAACCGACTCCTGAGTATCAACCTCTGGTTGCTGAGAAGGTTGTTTCAAATATGGTTTTTGTACCTCTGACTTTTGGCTTTTCACCTCTGATGATTTCTGAGAAGGTTGTAACTGACTCAGAGGGGGTAAAGCAGTCGTTTGGAGTTTAGCTTCCCCAACAGGATCTGACGGTTGCCAATAGGCAGCAATAAAAGGAACACTCGCCGCGCATAACAAAGGAATACCCCACAGTTGGGGACGGTTGACCAATAAGTTTTTTAACAACTTTTTCATAATGCAACCAACGCAACACCCTTAAGAAATGAAAATAATTACAATGTCGATTAACAAACGCCTTCATTAATATAACTGATAACTGATAACTGTTAACCAATTTCACCCTCAACTATGTCCTTATCTTCCCTCGATCGCTTGCTTCAAGTTATGGCAAAACGTCCCCAGTGGGACGAATATCGTCGCTATGTTGAAATCTGTGAAATTTGGTCGACTATAGTCCCAAAACCAGCCGCATCCCACAGTCAACCCTTATATGTTCAAAGAGATATGCTTTGGATCTCCACTTCTAGTTCCGTTTGGGCCCAACAATTATCGTTTCAAAGTTATTCCCTACTGAAGCAACTAAACCATCGTTTATCTGCTTCTCCTTTGCACAAACTTCGGTTTTCTCCTGCTCAATGGCATAATCATCCAAGTCAACAACACCCCTCATACGTAACAACAAAGCAAAACTTATTTGCCCATACCGACGGTGTATCCCCCATAGAAAAATCAATTACCACCACCCCAGAAGAAGCTTTTCAACGATGGACTACTGCGATCGCTCACCATCTCCAACACCTCCAGTTGTGTCCACAATGCCATCGTCCAACCCCTGACATTGAACTAGAAAGATGGTCAAAGTGTTATCTTTGCATAACGCAACATTGGTCCACAAAATCTCTGTCAACCTTAGAGTAATTATTCAGTTAGCAATGGCATAAGTGCTGTTTTTCTCCGTATAATTCCTCATTGTTGATGAAGTTTTCTCTCGATAGTTTTCTTTTTACCCTTGATCCCCAGTATTTTCTTTGCCAATTTGCTCAATTTAAGAAAATTAATTTCATTAACTTTCTTTGATTATTCGGATAGTTCATTTACTTTTGTAAAACAAATATTAAAAAAATCTAAAAATTTAAGTATAGAAGAAAACAGTCAAATCAAGACAGAGGACTAAGTGAGCAGATTAAATTCTATTTAGCTGATGTTAGATAATAAGACTTAGAAAGAAAATCCTGAATATATCAAATCTTACGCCTTACGGTAAAACACCAATGAAACCCCATAATTTTTTGACCTCATCTTGTCGCTTTTGTCGCTATTATCAGACAGAAGGTCGTCGAGGAGGTATGTGCCAACAATTGGGTGTTCCAGTTCGTTCAGAATGGAAGGCTTGTAGTTTGGCTGTTGCCCCGTTTACCCAACCTTGGGAAAGTTTAGAAAAAGTTGTTAAGTTAGAAAACTCTTTAATACTTGAATATTCTGATAATGTAAAATCAGAGCAAAAAGTTAACACTTAAATTCATCACTAATTTTGATTCTGTTCCGAATTAGAATAACTCGTTAAAAAATTTTTTCAACTCTAATCAGTGTACTAAAAGTAACATCTTTGTGAACATAAAGATGTTATTTTTAATAACAGCACATTTACAATCAATACGTTGTATCAATGGTCACTCAAGCAAAAATAGGCATTCTAGGCGGTAGCGGTTTATATAAGATGGATGGACTCGAGGACGTACAAGAAGTTTATTTAGATACTCCTTTCGGTAAACCTTCCGATGCCTTCATTTTGGGCAACCTAGAAGGGGTTGCAGTGGCTTTTTTAGCCCGTCACGGTCGCAACCATCATTTAATGCCTTCGGAGTTGCCATTTCGGGCAAATGTTTACGGGATGAAACAGTTAGGGGTTGAATACTTAATCTCAGCTTCTGCGGTGGGTTCCCTCAAAGAAGAAATAAAACCCCTAGATATGGTCATCCCCCATCAATTTATCGATCGCACCCATGGCCGAGTTTCGACATTTTTTGGTCAAGGTATTGTAGCCCATATCGGTTTTGGTGATCCAGTTTGTCTCCAACTAGCCACTATTTTAGAGGAAGCAGTAGAAAGTTTACAATTACCTGATATTACCTTACACAAAGGAGGCACTTATGTTTGTATGGAGGGACCAGCCTTTTCTACCATCGCTGAATCTAATTTATACCGCAGTTGGGGCGCGTCTGTTATCGGTATGACTAACCTACAAGAAGCAAAATTAGCCCGAGAAGCAGAAATTGCTTATACCACATTAGCCCTAGTTACAGATTACGATTGTTGGCATTCGGATCACGATCACGTCACCGTAGAAATGGTTATTGAGAATTTACGCAAAAATGCCATCAACGCTCAAAAAGTTATCCGAGAAACAGTGAAACGCATAGATAACACCCCCCCAGTTTCCGAAGCACATTCCGCCCTAAAATACTCCATTCTCACCCCTCCTGATAAAATCCCACCAGAAACAAAAGAAAAGTTAGGGATGATCATTAGAAAGTATCTATAACGTGAGTTAGCAATCAGCAGTTAGCCGTCAGGAGTTAGGAGTCATTAGAAGCCTTCCTCCTGCCTCTTCTAAAAAATAAAAACAAAAGAGCTGCCAAGAACGAGGAGATTCACCTTCAACATTTTTATCGATTTCCTAGAACAGTTAAAGCTAAGATAGTAGGAAACTTATAATAAAAACCCACCAATTAACCTTGATAGCTTTAGATAACTCTACAGAAAAAAAGGATTTAATCCCTCAATTTGACATTATTGTGGTAGGGTCAGGAGCCGCCGGTTTGTACGCGGCTCTGCGTTTACCCAGTCACTATCGCATAGGACTAATTACCAAGGATGCTTTAAAAACAGGGGCCAGTGACTGGGCCCAAGGAGGCATTGCGGCCGCCATTTCTCCCGAAGATTCTCCTCAGTTTCATCAAGAGGATACCCTCAAAGCAGGGGCCGGTTTATGCGATTTCAGTGCGGTACAATTTTTAGTAGATCATGCTAAAACAGCGATCGAATCTCTAGTTGAGCTTGGAGTAGCCTTTGATCGCCAAGGGGACAAACTAGCCATGACCTTAGAAGCGGCTCATTCCCATCCCCGTGTGTTACACGCTGCGGACACTACAGGACGAGCCATTGTCAGGACTTTAACGGCCAAAGTGCTAGAACAACCCAACATAGAAATTATCTCCCAAGCCATTGCCCTCAAATTATGGATTGAACCAGAGAAAAAACATTGCCAAGGTTTAAGCGTTCTTTATCAAGGAAAAATTTTCTGGATTCAAGCAGGAGCAGTTGTTTTAGCCACTGGGGGTGGTGGTCAAGTTTATGCTCAAACCACCAATCCTTCTGTTAGTACAGGAGACGGAGTTGCACTAGCTTGGCGCGCGGGCGCGATCGTCAGAGACTTGGAATTTTTTCAATTTCACCCCACTGCTTTAACTAAACCAGGAGCTCCTCATTTTCTGATCAGCGAAGCGGTTCGGGGTGAAGGAGCCCATTTAGTGGATAGGCAAGGAGAACGGTTTGCTTTTCGCTATCATCCTTCTGGAGAGTTAGCCCCGAGAGATGTGGTAAGTCGGGCTATTTTCGACTATTTACAAGGTCAAACCACTCAAACTCATGTTTATCTTGATTTACGTCCTCTCGAAACCGAGCGCATTCATTATCGATTCCCCAATATTATTGGCGTTTGTCAAAACTGGGGCGTAGATGTGTTTAAAGAGCCAATTCCAGTGGCTCCTGCTGCCCATTATTGGATGGGAGGGGTTAAAGTGGATTTGAATAATGCCACTTCTATTGCTGGACTTTACGCCATTGGAGAAACTGCTAGTACAGGAGTTCATGGAGCTAATCGCCTTGCTAGTAATTCTTTGCTAGAGTGTTTAGTGTTTGCCGCTCAATTATCAAAACTGCATGTGACATCCCCAATTCCTATTAACAAGACATCGGAGATTGTAATGGACAATCAACAACAATGGCAACGCGAAATGCCTAAAATTCTAGAAATTCGTCGTGCCTTACCTGAGTTGCTCTGGCAGAGTGCTGGTATTTCCCGTAATCAAACTATCTTGGAAGAGGCAATGACACAAGTTAACTTATGGCAAAAACAATTAAAGTCCTTGTCTGTAAGTCAAACTATTCTAGACTTGTTCCCTGGCCAATCGGTTAAATTAGAAGCAACTACAAAAGAAAGTGATTTACGCATTTGTGCTGAAACAATTAACCTCTTGGATATTGCTTATCTGATGCTCAAAAGTTGCTTATTTCGTACTGAAAGCAGGGGAGGACACTATCGTCAAGACTACCCTAAATCTGACCAACAATGGGAGCAACATACTCTAGTGTGTGATGATCGGTGGTGGAAAGGTAAGATAAACTAGGAAGTCAATATATTTACTGTTTAAGCTATTAATTAAGACAACTATCAATCCCTTTTTTCAAATCGATATGATGATTTACTATCGTTTACCTCTACTAATATTAATCTGTTTATCTTATCTAACTTGCCCCTCCCCGAGTTTGGCTAACTCCGACTTATTGACATTGGATGAAATTGGGAAAAAAGAAAAGAAAATTGCCCAAGCTGACAATCCCTCAGACATTAACTCTACCCCTAGTTTTAATTCTGATTATGATCTAGCTATGCAAGCAGGATACGAAGCGACTGAACAAAAAGATTATGAAGTAGCACAAAAAGAGTTTAAAAAAGCTCTTCAAGCACGTCCCAATGATATTTATGCTCGGCAAGCTCTGCAGAATGTCGAATTTTATATAGCAAGACAAAGTAATCCTTTTAGGAAGCTAACTTCTAATAACACTATTTTGTGGGTTGGTTTAATAATAATTATTGCCGCTATTGGTATACTAGCTTGGCGATTTTTAAGCCGTGGTTCAGCCTACTCTAGAGAGGAACTAGAAGAGGAATTACTGCAACCCCAGAAATTTGATCACTTAGAATCTAATCTTAAAAATAGTCAAAATCTTGATCCAGTAACGACTAAAAATCATGACGAAAATAATGAAAATCAAAAACAGCATCAAAACTCACTATTTTCGACAGATAAGAAACCAGTGGAATTAGACACTTCTTCAGAGGTTATGATAGAAACACCAGACTCGGAAAAAGTTTTAGCTATTCAAAAAACGACCCGCATCCCCAGTGGAGATCAAGTTGAGAATTTAATCAAGCAATTACAAGAAAATGAGCCAAAAAAACGTCGTCAAGCTATCTGGAAGTTAGCACAAACTGCTGATTCACGGGCAATGAAACCCCTAGTAGATTTAATGATTGATACAGATTCCCAAGAACGAAGTTTGATTTTAGAGGCACTCTCTCAGATTAGCACAAGGACTCTCAAACCCATGAATCATGCTTTAACTCTTTCTTTACAGGATAAGAATCCCCAAGTTCGGAAAAATGCTATACGAGACTTAACAAGAATTCATGAATTGATGTCCCAAATTTATCAACTACTATGTCACGCAATCGATGACAGCGATCAGGAGGTACAAGAAACTGCAAAATGGGCAATTAACCAGTTAAATACTCAAATTCCTCCTCGCTTAGACTTAATGACTGGAGAAAATATTTCTGAAGTAGCAGTGGAACAGTCTTATTCAGATGCAATGGAATAAAGCAAGAATATAGAGTATTGAAGGTCATGACTCACCGTTCGCTTAAATTGAAAGGATAGGATGAGCAAAAAAGGTTAAAATCCTTTATATCATTACAAGGGAGACAGAGTGAAAGCACATATTTTCTTGTGTATGTTGGC
>NZ_JARVCN010000164.1:0-7479 GCF_038442745.1 Crocosphaera sp. Alani8 | reverse complement strand
ATGCCAATTCCTTATTTTTTAGGTTTTGTTTTTTCTTCATGAATAATACAGGTTACCATCATATTCCATAACAATAGTTCCCACTTGTCCTTTATATAGGGTAATAGCTCTGCCAGTTTCAAAGTGAGTTGTTTGTCTATCTTCCGTTAAAGCAACCATATCTAATTCTTTAAACTTGTTCATGACAATACCTCATTTATTGACGGGATAACAATTAGTTAATCTGGGAAAGTTTTCGTTAATAAGAATTATCCAAGCGACTAAAATTAAAGATTTTCCAGCATCTGTTTTTAGCAAAAATTTCATGTTATAGTGTGTTCCATATTCATTGATTTTCCGAATGAAAACTGATTCATTGATAGCAGCTTGTTTAATTGCTTTTTTAAGAATATCTGCATTATTTAAGTTGATTCCCAGTTTACTTTGGAAAATAGTGGCTTTATTCTTGCCTTTTTGATGATTGGGATTAAGACAATAATTCTCTATTTTATCTCCTAAGTCTGCCTGATGTCCATTAGGTAAACTCATGATTTTACACTATAATATTATATACGTTTAGCCATGAATTATTGCGATCGCATCGTCATCAATCCTAAGATTCGGAGTGGAAAACCTTGTATTATTAATACTCGTATAGCTATCATAAAATATAAGGAACAAATTAATATATTTAACGATCATTCATCTGAGTCAATTTTAATTATTAATGAAAAGACGAGATTTCCTAATAACAACCCTTTTAACTTCAGGTTTAGCAACTATAGATCCTTGGGAAAGCCAAGCCGCTTCTATCCCAGAATTTTCTCAGTCCCCTTTTACCTTGGGAGTTGCATCGGGAGATCCCCAAAGCGATCGCATTATTATCTGGACAAGACTAGCCCCTAAACCCTTAGAAGGGGGTGGAATGCCCAGTTTAAGGGTTCCTGTAGCTTGGAAAATGGCAGAAGACCCCGAAATGATCAAAATAGTCCGTCAAGGGATGGCTATGGCTATTCCAGAGTTAGGACATTCTGTCCATGTGGATGTCACTCAACTAGAAGCAAACCAGGTTTACTGGTATCAGTTTGAGGTAGGTAACTATAAAAGTGCGATCGCTAGAACGAAAACCCTCCCTAACCCCGACGCTTCAGTTGAAGAGATCAAGTTTGCCTTCGCATCTTGTCAAGACTGGCAAAACGGTTATTTTGTTGCTCACCAGCATTTGGCTGATGAAGACCTTGATTTTGTGGTATTTTTGGGGGACTATATCTATGAGCGATCCGGTAAAACTAAGATTCGTCAGCATCTAGGAGAAGAATGTATCACCCTAGAAGATTATCGTAACCGTTACGCTCAATATAAGGGCGATCGCAACTTACAAGCTGCCCATCATCGCTTCCCTTGGATCATGACTTGGGATGATCACGAAGTAGATAATAATTACGCTAATCTCATACCAGAAGACGAGCAAACTTTAGAAGAGTTTCGTCTCAGACGTAAAGTCGCGTATCAAGCTTATTACGAACACACTCCTATCCGAGTCTCTTTCCAAACAGCAGAAAACATGGCTATCTATCGTAGTTTTCAACTAGGAAACTTGGGGAAGTTGATAGTATTGGATACTAGGCAATATCGCACCGATCAACCCTGTGGAGATGGGGGACAACCTCGCTGTCAAGGAGCTACAGTAGAAACAGCAACCTTACTGGGAAAAGAGCAAGAACAATGGTTACAAGCTCAATTAACCAACAGTTCAGCCTCTTGGAACATTATGGCACAACAGATTATGATGGCTCAATACGATATAGATCCCCGTCCTAAAAAGGAATTGTTTAATATGGATCAGTGGGATGGTTATGTTGACTGTCGTCGTCGTTTCCTGAGCTTTCTGCACGAAAATAAAATTTCTAACCCAGTGGTGATTACGGGAGATATCCATTCTAGTTGGGTTAACGACTTAAAGTTAGACTTTGACGATCTGCAATCCCCTACTGTTGCAACAGAGTTTGTCGCTACTTCTATTTCTTCTGTATTTCCTATACGATACGTTGCGGCTGTCAACTTGACTAGGAGAAATAATCCTCATGTTAAATTTTTCAATGGGACAAAACACGGATATGTCCGTTGTACAGTAACGCCAGAGTTTTTTAAGAGCGATTTTCGTGCCGTTTCTACCATATCGAGTGTAAACGCATCTATTGATACTTTACAATCGTTTGTGGTCAAAAACGGTCAACCTGGAGTGCAGATAAATTCCTAATATTAGCTTAACCCCATAAAATTACTCCAAAGTAAGAGAATGATCGCAGCACAAAGTCCGAAAGGTGTGGATAAAAATTCAACAAAGTCTAAGATGACTAAAAAATATTTTAAAATTGTCAATGAGCCTTCCACGGGTTAACCCCCAAAAATTTAATAAGATAGCATCTGATCTTGAGAATAAGTGCAATTTCCTCCTACACTCCTAGTTTCCCCATTGTTTTAACGTTGGTTCCCTCTTCGTTACGAATTGTAACATAAAATTTTAAACATAAGATAGTCAGACGAAAAAAATATCTTTTAGGTTCCCTTAAACTCCCTATCCTAACTGTTAAGAATCTAACTATGGCAATCAATCATCAGTTGTGAGAATTTAAGTCTGAGGTATAAGTGAACAGGGAAAAGTCAAAAATGAGCAGTGGTAATAGATTAAACTCTATACTCTGCACTGATTTTGACATTTAACCTAACCATGAGTTTGCTGAGCAACTTTTTCTAAAATAGTTAGGGGTTTTAATTGTTTTAATTTTTTTAGTTGTTGCTCATCTTTGACTAATAATGCACCAGAAAATCCTAATGAATTAACAGAAATAGATTCATATTTAGGTTGCGATCTCCTAATTATCATCATCCATTCTCTGGTTATTAAAAGGTTATAAGGATCGGCTTTCCTTTGTGAATCCGTTGCAATTTTTAGGCTTTTTAAGAGAAAATTATAAGTCTCTAAAATTTGTTGAGCTAATTCTAGAACATTACTGTTATTAAAAGATATTTTAGCTATGGCATGAGCGAAATTAAAACAAGAAATTTTGCCTATATTATCTTGATATTTTGCAGTTTTTATAACTTTATCAATTGGGGTTTTTGGTAGTTCTAGAACGAAAGGGAAAGGAACTAGTTGAAGATGTTTATGGCGTTGACTTGCTCCTGCTATTTTACCGCTATTATAAAACCCTAACCCATCAACTTGTAATAAACAGGCGGACAGAGCAGCAAAATCATCCAAGTTTAGGAGTGTTTCTTGTGATTCAAATTCACGGGTTATTATTAATAGGTGATTATCTACCACATTAAATTTATTGAGTAAACAAACATGGTTTTCTGAAATTTCTGCCACAAATAGGTCTTTTTCGTAAGGTAAAAAAGGATTAAAATCTTTGCTTAATTTTTTTTGTTTCTTTTTAGCATTGTCTTTACGATTGAGGTTGTTTATAATCCTAACTAAAAAGTCAATATCTTGATCTTTGAGTAATTGGTAGTCTGTAGCGATTGGGTTTAAAGCACCACAATTTAAGGCATATTCAGTTTGTTTTTTTGCCTTTGCCCATAAGCTATCGGGTTCTAAAACAATTTTTGCAACTTCTTTCATAACAAATAACTCAAATTTATTCTTTTTTTAGTAACCAGATTCCTGTGTCAGTCATTCCTGAATCGTCTGGTTGTATGAGTAAAAAATGAAGCCCTTGACTGTTTTCTTTCTGCTGTTCGTACTTTTGTGCAGATTTAGCCATGTCTGCATCTTCAAACGTCAACAGAACCCACCGATCTACTAACCCTGATTCCAGAATTAATCCCCCAGACTTTTGAATATCTGTAGGAATATAATTCAAAGAAAACGGTTGATTATCAGCTAACCAACGGGCCAAATACATAGATTTTCTACCGCCATAAATAACAACCCCAGGAAGATTAACATCAGAAGCAATCCCAAGATGAATAGGGTTTAATGCTTCGGGTAAATCTTTAATAGGAATGGGGCGATCGCCAAAAAAATCTACAAAATCCCCTGCTTTGAATGTCACAAAACGCCATTTATCACCCCATAAATTTTCCGGTATTCCTTGGGGAACCGATTGTTCTAATTTTACAGAATTAGGATATTTTTGGTTTAAAATCTGTTTAAGTTGCGGAGTTCTTCTGGTTGCTTGAATTGTTACTCCTAATTGTTCCCCTACTAGAGTAAATAAACTAAGACATTGAGGACGAAAAATTTTAATAATATTAGGCGAGTATTCCTTAGTTATAGATTCTAATTCAGCGATTAACCAATGAGAATTTGCCTCGGACTGTTGACAACTAGATTGATGAATAATGCTTCCATTTTCGTCACAAACAATGAGATTCCATGTAGTATCGTTCTCATTTTTTTCTGATAAGTGCTTATAGAAATCCGCTTGCCAAATAATCATGGATTTGGATACAGTCAATTGAACTAATTCAAGACCAATAATAGCATAAGTCGTCTGGAACTCAGAAAACGGGAAAATTATCAATCTTAAAAACTAAAATTTTTATTTCTTACTTATTGATAATTTGTAAAGAGATGTAACTATTTCTTCTGTTGGGGTGCCAATCTCTTAACTAGGGTCAAACACTACGATACCCTAGAATGAGTCTCCTCATCGTCACACTATTAGTTTACCTTCTATGGTTGTTTCTAGTCGCGCTATTCGTATCGGTTCCCGAAAAAGTCAGTTAGCTTTAGTGCAAACTTACTGGATACAAGAACAACTACAAAAACACTATCCCAACCGTCGTTTTGACGTAGAAACCATGAGTACCCAAGGGGATAAAATCTTAGATGTTGCCTTGGCTAAAATAGGGGATAAAGGATTATTTACCAAAGAGTTAGAAACGGCAATGCTACAAAATCAAGTAGATTTCGCCGTGCATTCTCTCAAAGATTTACCCACTAACTTACCCGAGGGGTTGATGTTGGGTTGCGTCACCGAAAGGGTGAACCCTGCTGATGCACTGGTGGTTAACGAAAAGCATCAAGATAAACAACTGGATACCTTACCAGAAGGATCGGTTATTGGTACTTCCTCCTTACGTCGTTTGGCTCAGTTGCGTCACCATTATCCCCATTTAACCTTTAAAGACGTTCGTGGAAACGTCAACACTCGCTTATCCAAACTGGATGCAGGGGAATACGATGCCATTATTCTAGCTGTAGCAGGTTTACAACGGTTAGATATGAGCGATCGCATTCATCAGGTGATTCCCGATGAAATTTCTCTCCATGCTGTGGGACAAGGTGCCTTGGGGATCGAATGTCGCACCGGTGATCCGGAAATTTTAGACCTCCTCAAAGTCCTAGAAGATCCGGAAACCCGCGATCGCTGTTACGCAGAACGGGCGTTCTTACGAGAATTAGAGGGAGGTTGTCAAGTTCCCATTGGTGTCAATACTAAAATTGAAAATAACATTCTAACATTGACAGGAATGGTAGCCAGTTTAGACGGTCAAACCTTGCTTAAAGATGTTATTGAAGGGGAAGCAGAACAAGCAGAAAGCTTAGGACAAACATTAGCTAACCGTTTGCGCAATGCTGGTGCCACGGAAATATTAGCAGAAATATTTGCCCAAATTCAGCGAGAATAATATTGACTCAACCTCTTTTTCACCCCAAAAATCCAGTCAAGATAAACCAAAAAATGATAGGGTTACAGAGGGATGATTATTATCGACCATAAAAGTCTTTTCTAAGACTAACAATAACTAAATAGCAACACACAATATTTTTAACGAATATGACAGAAAACAAAGGAAAAGGGTTTGGTTTACCCGGATTAGGTAAAATCAAAGAACTTCAAGAAGCCTTCCAAAAAGCCCAACAAGTTCAAGCCGGCGCACAGCAACTTCAACAAGAGTTAGAGGAGATGGATATTGAAGGTTATAGCGATGAGGCTAAATTAGTTACAGTGGTTGTGAGTGGTAACCAAGAACCTCGTCAGGTAACAATCAAACCAGAAGCTTTAGAACAAGGTGCAGAGGCGTTGTCTCAGTTAGTAAGTGCAGCCATGAAGGATGCTTACAATACATCTACCGACACCATGCGTGAAAAAATGGAAGCTCTTACCAGTGGCTTAAATCTTCCTGGAATGTAGGATAATCTAAAAATCCCTGTCAATTTGTCACAGGGATTATTAAAAGCATTTACTAACTTTCATAAGCAATGGCTCTATAATATTTTCAAACAGTAAAGTAAGTGATACTTAAATATTGAGTCTGGAGTTTTAAAATGATAAAAATTTTTAAGATAAAGTCTAAAAAATTCTATATCAATTTTTCAATCTTTTTTTTATGTATTACCATTCTTCCATATCTTATTTTAGCTTTATTTACAGTTCCGACAGGAGACGATTATGCTTTTGCTTCAGCTGCTTTAGAACAAGGAATTTTAGGTTTTGTTAAAGATCGTTATTTGACTTGGAATGGCAGATATACTGCTGATTTTCTTATGGCTTGTTACAACGTAATTGGCCATCAAATTACTGACTATTTTTTGATTAAATCTTTTGCATTAGTTCCTTTATCTTTAATTACTTCTTCCGCAATAAGTAATTATTTCTTTATTAAATTATTAACTGGATGTAAAAACTTTAAAATTAACCTTTTTTATACTTTAACAGTTTTAGTATCTATTCTAATCAGCACTGATATAACATCAACCATTTTTTGGTTAGCTGGCGGAATTGCTTATGGTTTAGCTAATTCATTATTAATTTTATCTTTTGCTCTAATTATTGATACTCTCTATCTAGAAGAAGAACAAAACTTATATTTATTTGCATTCAATTCATTTCTAATTATTTTTATTAATGGGTTATCTGAAACTATTATGGTAACTTATACTAGTTTAATTGTCAGCATATCCATGCTTAACATATTTTTCAATCGCTTAAGTCAAAACTTTATTTTAAAAAATTTAACTTATTCAATTCTAGCTTTAACCTCGTCTATAATTGTTATTTGTTCACCTGGAAATTATAGTAGAATCGAAAAAATAGAAAATACAGCAAGGAATTCTAGTTCTTTAACATTTTCAGCTATCCAAAGCTTTTGGTCAACTCGATATCATTTATTTGACTGGATTAACCCTTTATGGATATGTTTTTTTAGTTTAGTTATTTTAATCAGCTTTCAAGTACCTAAAGAAAAAATCTTACCTTTTATTCAAAGTAAAAAAAATTTTTTAATCGTCATAATTAGTTTAATAATTGCAATGTATATGTCATTTTTTGTCACTTGGTATTCATTAGGAAATGATAGTCCACCTCGTACTGCTTCTATAAGTTATACAATATTTTTACTAATAACTATAGTTTCAGCATTCTATTGTAGATTTAATTTTAATCTAGACGATTTAATTCCTTTTCAAAATATATCAAAAATTAGCTTTATTACTGGCGTGGGGACACGAATACCTGAAAGCCTTACCAGATGACGAAAAGAGCC
>NZ_JARVCN010000163.1:0-7539 GCF_038442745.1 Crocosphaera sp. Alani8 | reverse complement strand
CTTTGTCCCCTAACTTTCGGCGAGTCCCCCCAGACTTTTTGAGAAGCTTCGTTTTTCTCTGTATTATCAATCTCATTGACAATATAAGAAGCGACAACAATATCTTTAAACCAGAAAGTATCTTGAGCAAAGTCTTTAATTTTTTTAGATATTTGACTTGCTCTAAAACTCGGATTATCTAGTGTATATCCTACTGCTGTTTTGACAGAAAATAGAGGCTTATTGGCATCTTTAAACCAATCGACGATATTTTTTAACCAATCCGCATATAGAAAATTAGGTATAGATTCATCTTCATATGTGAACCAATCCAAATCTAGAAGATTAAAAGGATAAAAAGCAGAAAATTTAACGGGATATCCTTCTTGTTGTAGACTTTTATGAGCTTTAATACCTCGAATTATTTTAGATAGGTATTTTCTAGCTAAAGTTGATGTATCTTGTTCTCGTTCAAATATTGCATCGTTTTGATTAACTTCAATAATATTTTTTTCCTCTTCATTAAGAAATTTAGAATCAGAAATAATTTTTATTATCTTAGTCTTTTGATTGCCATCGCTTCTATTTTGTGAGTTTACATTATCGTCTGATTCTTCAAAAATACCTAAACCCTCAATATCTATTTTACCTTCTAATATTTGTTGAATTTTTTTAGTAGCTTTTTCTGCTCTTTCTTTAGGAGAATATCCATTATTCCACGCCCTTATATAGAATAGTGGAGTATCTTCAACAAGCACCGCTTGATTATTTAATTCGTCGTTATTACTTAATTTGTCGTTATATATTTGCTCTTGCTCATCTTCTTGCCGTGGTTCATTGCCTTTATATTCTTGGTTTAAAGTATAATTATCTCTATATTTGTTAATAGAATCTTCTATTTTCTCTTTAATAGATCCCTCAATTTTTGATTTATCAGCAGGCCATTCTTTCTCCACTTTATTTTTTCCATTTTCATCACAAGGTACACCTATTCTCATTACTTCAACATCATAAGGTTCATCAAAATATATGTTCTTTAGTTTATAAGTAATTGGAAAAACACAATAGTCGTTCGCCTTTTTTTCCAACATACCTCCTAGTTTTAATTCGTCGATTTCTAAGCCCATTCTGGCAAAAATATTTAATTCTGTTGAGAATGTCTTAGCATCTTTTTCGATTAATTTTCCTCTTTTTCTCCAGTAGTTAGAGTCATCTTTATTCGGTAAATCGTCATGAAGAGGTACTTTAACACAGAGTATTGTTTCCTTATTAAGGGTAACTTTTTCATATTCATGGTTGCATTTGGAAGTACCATTGGGCAATTCGCTCGAAAATGGTCGAATTTTTAGGTCTCCTTCGAGACCAACAGATGTATTTCCCTTGGGAGATTCTATCGAAAATGGTCGAATTTTTAGGTCTCCTTCGAGACCAACAGATGTATTTTTATTTGGCAATTCGATGGAAATTTTTGGCTCATCTTGGGAGCTAACAAATTGTGGGAATAATAGTGTAAACGATAAAGAAATGATTATAAGGAAACAGAAATTTTTTTTGATTTTTTTGAAAGTTCTCTGAAAAAACATATGTAAATAATATATTCTAGATACTTCTAACTCATTGTTATCATAGGCGGCGTGAAATATTCCAAATTTTCAACTTTAATAAAGATTAATTAGAGCCTTGTTATTTACTGGCCAGATATTGCAAATAATTTACTTCTGTAAAGCAATGTTAATGGTCGATTGAGATGTTTTTTGTGCTATAATATAGGGGAGGAAAAAAATTGTTTCAATCCCTCAATGGAGTAAGAAAATGACTAAAAAAAACAAAAGTATTACAAATAAATTGTACAAGTTTCTCTCTCTATTTTTTTGCCTGTTGTTAACAACATCAGTGTTTTTAGATATTTCTCTAGATGCTACAGCCCATCCCGGATATACTGATGAAAATGGATTTCACTATCAAAATGGCCGCCGTCACTGTCACTAAGTATCTGTCATAGAAGAGGGATTATCATATTGTCACATTATTCAGACAATATTATTGCGCTAGTATGCTGTTCTCAAACTTTTCACTCACACACTTTACTTAGTCCACAATCACCAGTTGTTTTTTGCGTTGGGTTATGAGTTTTCCACTAAATCGTGTTGAACGCAGATATAATGTCTTAGCAACAATTTGGTCTAGTTAAGCATAACTTGATTCTCAACCGAACTTAATCAGACCAAATCATTCAAACCACATAATTAGAAATCGCCTAAAATTATTAATGCAGTTTATCGATCGCGCGGAAATTGAAGTAGAAGCAGGTAAGGGAGGAGATGGTATAGTAGCCTTCCGACGGGAAAAATATGTCCCGGCAGGGGGTCCAGCAGGTGGAAACGGAGGTAAAGGAGGATCGGTTATCCTAAAAGCAGAGACAAACCTGCAAACCCTGTTAGACTTCCGTTATGCTCGTCGTTTCAAAGCAGATGATGGTAAACGAGGGGGTCCCAATAATTGTACGGGAGCAATGGGTAAAGATACAGTAATTGAGGTTCCTTGTGGTACAGTGATCTATGACCTAGAAACGGAGGAAATATTAGGAGACTTAGTTGAACAAGGACAAACCCTTTGCGTTGCTGAGGGAGGAAAAGGAGGGTTAGGGAATAAACACTTTTTAAGTAATCAAAATAGGGCCCCAGAATACGCCTTACCGGGTTTGGAAGGGGAACTGCGACAATTGAGATTAGAATTAAAATTGCTGGCAGAAGTCGGTATTATTGGCTTACCTAACGCTGGAAAATCTACTTTAATCGCTTCTTTATCCGCTGCACGTCCTAAGATTGCTGACTATCCCTTTACAACTTTGGTTCCTAACTTGGGGGTTGTAAGGAAACCCACAGGAGACGGGACGGTTTTTGCAGACATTCCTGGGTTGATTGCAGGGGCCCACGAAGGTGTAGGGTTAGGCCACGAATTTTTGCGCCATATCGAACGGACTCGTATATTATTACATTTAGTAGATGTTACCTCGGATAATCCTATCCAAGATTATGAGGTAATTCAACAAGAATTAAACGCTTATGGAAGAGGATTAAGCGATCGCCCTCAAATCATTGTTTTAAATAAAATTGATGCTTGCGATACGGAGATTTTAGAGTTCATCGCAGAAGAGTTACAACCCTCAAGTCAGCACCCTATTTTTGCTATTTCTGCTGTGACTAAAACAGGGGTAGACCAACTCTTGCAAACTATTTGGCATCGCTTGGAACAAACAACCCCTAACGCTGAAAATAGCTCTCTCCCCTTAATTTAGCAGAAAAAGAGCCATCCCTTTAACACTGATGTAACACACATATCGCCCCATGAAGAGCTAGTTATTGTAGAGTAACAAATCTACTAAAAAGGTTCCAGCTAGGATTAAGAATAAAGAAATAAGTTCCATGGGGTTGCTCCTACTCAAACTAAACGAAAGACATTTATTATTTTGGTGATCACGTGGGTGATCCCACTGATACACTTCATCATACAAAACTTGCCTTTTACTTACTTCCCCCAGGTAGCTCACCCATTCGGGTTAGAAAGTTAGGCTAATCTTAATAGCAGTTTTCATTTGCATGGATTACGAACTTTCTCGCTTTGAGGCAAAAATTAAATTTTAGGTTGTTTTATTTAATTCCAAATAGCTTTTAATAAAAATATTACTATATCTTTATTACTACTCACCTACAAAATTGAAAAAAATGTAATAATTCCTGGCTGATTCTTATTTCAAAATTAGAATAGAAAAAACTGCATAACCACTTGATGATAATGAAAGTCAAACAACATCCGTATTCAGAACAAACACAAATTCCCTCTGGACACCTGAATATCATGGGTTATGTAGACCAATCAAAAGTAAACGGTCCTGGATGTCGTGCTGTGATTTGGGTTCAGGGATGCTCAAGAGAATGTCCTGGATGTTTTAATATGGAGTCTTGGTCATTTGATATTAATCAATTAAATTCAGTGGATGAATTAGTTGAAAAAATAACTAGTAATCCTCTCAATGAAGGAGTTACTTTTTCCGGGGGAGAACCTTTTTGGCAAGCTCAAGAATTAGCTAATTTAGCGCGCAAAATTAAAGCCAAAGGACTAAATGTAATGTCATTTAGTGGATTTACTTTAGAACAATTACAATCTCAATCTGCTCCCACTGGGTCAATGGATTTATTAGCTGAACTTGATATTTTAGTTGATGGAGCTTATCTGGAATCTTATGCGGTAAATTCCCCAACTTCTCATGTTTCTTCTAGTAATCAACGAGTTCATGTCTTTAATCTCGCCCTAAAAGATCGTATAAATTGGGCAAGCGATCAAACAGAAATACATATTCTTAAAGATGGCACCCGTCTTATTACTGGGTATTTAGGCACAGCAATTTTTTCTGATTAGGTAAAGAATATTTTTGTGTTATGTTAGTACCGCAAAAATATGGTAAATACTAGGAATTTACTGAATAGCTGCAAGATGTGAGTTAAACCTTTTTATATTTTGGTAGGGAGTAAGTAAATAATTAGTCCCTACCATTGTGCAGAATTAATCATTAAAATGATCAATAATTGCTTGAGAAAACTCCGAACATTTTAGGGGTGGATCAACTTTAGGTTCCATCAAACGGGCAAGATCGTAAGTTACTTGACGATTTGCGATCGCTGCTCCAATTCCTTTTTTTATCAAGTCTGCAGCTTCTTGCCAGCCCATATATTCTAACATCATCACCCCAGAAAGAATAACCGAACCAGGATTAATTCTATCGAGTCCTGCGTGTTTAGGTGCGGTGCCATGAGTTGCTTCAAAAATAGCGCAAGTATCCCCAATATTTGCCCCCGGTCCCATACCTAAACCCCCCACAACAGCAGCAGCCGCATCGGACAAATAATCCCCATTTAGGTTCATGGTTGCAAGGATAGAATATTCATCAGGACGGGTTTGAATTTGCTGGAAAATACTATCAGCAATGCGATCATTTACCATAATTTTCTCTTTCCATTTACCATCCCCATGACTGTCCCAAATAGCGTCGAGAACTCCCTTAACTTCCTGACAAATTTCTTCTTTTTTTTCAGGTGTTAAACCATCATAACCAGGTTCAACTTTTCTCGCATTATCTTCAATAGAAATGTCTGCTTTTTCTTCCTTATTACTCAAAATCCATGATTCTCTTTCCGTCACACAAACCTCTCTAAATTCCGAGGTTGCTAACTCATATCCCCAATCTCTAAAGGCTCCTTCAGTGTATTTCATAATGTTGCCCTTATGCACCAAAGTAACCATTTGCTTTGCTTTGGGTAATTTTAAACTGTGTTCTATGGCACGACGAACCAACCTTTGAGAACCCGTTTTACTGATAGGTTTAACCCCAATTCCTGAGTCTAAACGAATCTGTTTTTTACCGTGTTCTGGGGTTGCAGGTATCAGTTCATTGTTCAAATAATTGATTAATTTTTGAGCAATTTCTACTCCTTCTTTCCACTCAATTCCTAAATAAATGTCCTCCGTATTTTCTCGGTAAACGATGACATCTAGTTTTTCCGGGGACTTATGGGGGGAGGGAGTCCCTGGATAATAGCGACAAGGACGCACACAAGCGTATAATTCAAAGATTTGTCGTAAAGCTACGTTAAGAGAGCGAATACCGCCACCTACAGGGGTTGTGAGGGGTCCTTTGATGGCGATACCATACTCTCTAATGGCAGTCAAAGTATCTTCTGGTAAATATTGATAGGTTCCGTATTGATCGCAAGCTTCATCCCCTGCATAGACTTTAAACCAGTTGATTTTTTTGCTGTCTCCGTAGGCAGTTTTCACCGCCGCATCGATAACTTTCTCAGTTGCTGGCCAAATATCGATTCCTGTTCCGTCCCCACGAATGAAGGGAATAATGGGGTCATTGGGAACAACGGGTTTACCCTCTTTAAAGGTAATTTTAGAACCCGTGTTGGGGGGGGTCAGTTTCTCGTACATATAATAATCACTAATCAAGGGTTGTTTTTTTATTAAACTCCCCAAACAGGTCAACTCCCCCATCTCTTAATGAAATCTATCTAAGTTAGTTTAGTTATTTGCTTTTTTGGTAAATACTGTGTTATGGTTAACAGTTATGCGGACGTATAGCTCAGTTGGTTAGAGTACATCGTTGACATCGATGGGGTCACTGGTTCGAGTCCAGTTACGTCCATGTTTTGTAAAGTTTGTAATTTTTTTAAATTGTGATGTACAGTAACTAATTATTTGTCATCGGTAACATATTATTGTCGCTTTAACAGATTATTTGTCATCAATAACATATTATATGTCGTGTGCCTATTACTGAACCTAATCCTAGACGATTATAAATACTTTCAATCCATCTCATTAACCAAAATAGATTGTGACGACAGAAGTACAAAAACCTTATGCATTAAGCGTTTTGTCAACTATCTGCGCTGGACAAGACTCAAAAGTTCATTTCAACCACAGGCCTTTAAAAAATTGATCATCGCTTTTTAAGACTGTTAACCAGCGTCTTTTTCCGTCAAGTTTTTGCTGTAGTCGTTGTTGAACTTTGAGCCAAGAGTTGAAGATATATTCGACTAACCTGATGCCAGAGGGATAAAACCGTGCAGGTTGTCCTAAAAAACGGGTATCTTTCTTTAATTAATCACCTAATTGTTTGATAACGGCTGTTTTTAGTCTTCCTTGTTGTCTCAATTGTTCAAAGTCGGGATGTTGTGCCACTTTTTGCAGTAATTCATTCATAAATGGTGTGTTTAACTCAGCCATTAGTTGCCATAGGGTGCTACGGATGGGTTCTTTAGCTACGAGACGACATTGAATGGTGATTTGACTCATCTCATTTAAACAAAAACGTTTAATACAAACATAATTGTATTATAGCAAGTCTTTGTAAAATAGAGGTCATGGGAGAAAATTTCTTTACTTCTAAGGATGCTGCTAAAATTACAGGGTGTACTCTGCGCCAATTACAGTATTGGCGAGAAAAAGGGGTTATTGTGCCGATGGTGAGTGCAACGGGAACGGGGAGAAGTGTTTATTATTCTCGTTCTGAGTTGGTAGAGTTGTCTGTAATGGTGTATTTGCTGTCGGTGGGGTTAACTTTTGACTCTGCTTCTGGGGTATTACAGCAGTTACGGGCAATTGAACCGAATTTTGCTAAAGAGAAAAGTCAACGGCGTTTAATGTTAGTTTTTGATCCTTCTGAGGGAATACTGAGGTTAAAGGATTTTGAGCGAGAGTGTGCGATCGCTTTTCTAGATCAAGGTTTCCCTGTTATTCCTCTGTGGTTGGATAGGATTTATCAACAAATCACTAATAAACTGGAGGAGACTATTCCTATTAATGGATACCCTAAATAAAATGTTACCAGCGCAAGAAACAGAAACAGGTTGTTATTACATTGGGAAAACTGAAGAAATCTTAAATAAACCTTTTTTCTCTAAATTTAAGGGTCAAGTTCAGCTACTTTTCACTTCTCCACCGCTGGTTCTAACGGTTTCAGTTGAAGCGTGGTTGTGGTACAATTTACTTCAAAGA
>NZ_JARVCN010000162.1:0-7686 GCF_038442745.1 Crocosphaera sp. Alani8 | reverse complement strand
TGAACGGCTACCGTAACACTACATAAATATTTCAACTAAAACCGTTAGAACCAGCAACATTAATATTAACCACTATTCTCTTAAATATTTCTGGGTTACCAGCTTTTCCTAATTCCAATAAGGTTGAGATTATCCGAGGTAGTTCAGAGAAAGATAATGTTACTTTGAAAGTTAGAGTAGTTAATAATGAAAGAATTCCCATTCGAGGATTAACCACGGAAGACTTTGAAGTTAAAACTACATTTTCTAATGGACAAGAAGAGATATTAAAGCAACCAGATATTAAATTAATACCACCAGAAAAAAGTAAACCTGATCCTACCTATTTAGTCATTCTATTAGATATGAGTGGTAGTATGAGACATAAAGATGATTCTGGGACAAAGAAATTAAGGGGAGCAGTCAATGGAATACAAGCATTTCTAGAGAACATCGAAGCACAAAATCTTCCTGTTGAAATTGCTCTTGTTCCTTTTGGAGAAGGATGTGATAAAAGTTATCGAGTTACTCAAGAAATTATTAACGAGAATTTAGAACAAAGTCCTTATCGAGGTACTAAATCTTATCTTAAAAACCTTGCTAAAGTAGAAGTGTGCGCTTCAACTAATCTCTATCAACCTGTTACTGAAGCAGTAGAATTTCTAGGCAATGATGAGCGTTTTCAAGCAGATTCCTCTGGAATTGTACCACGCTTAGGAGTCATTTTATTCACGGATGGATTCGATGCAGATCCTAATCGCAAGCGCGAAGAAAGAAGATTTCAGGAACTTATAACTACTTTGGGTGACTATTCTTCTCAGGTGACAATTCATACGATGGGATATGGAGAGTCTTTATCAACAGTTTATAATCGCGCCACTTGCATCTATAGTTTATCAGGGGATAGCCTAACCGTTAATAATCTTTTAAAATGGTGTCGCATTAGAGGAAAAGATATCAGAGAATTTATTATTGATCGAGATCGCTTACAAGAAATTGCTCAAGCAACACCAGGGGGAATTTATCGATTCCCGGAAAATGCTCAAGCAGTCATGGATAGCTTAAACACATTTTTAACAACTCTACGAGAATATGAAATCACCTATCAACAACCAAACGCAGAAAAAGCAGGTTCTTATCAAACCGAAGTAGTTGTTAACTCAGAAACTTATGGATTAAGTAATCTTGTTTCTAATACTAAAACCATTCGACTGAAAAACTTTTCATATCAACCATTATCGTGGTGGGAACATTCATTATTGTTAGGAGTAACAATAATCATCGGTTCAGTAGGAATTAATAAATTTAATCAATGGAGTAAAAAACTAAAAGCAGATGCGAAAAGCAAGCTAAATCCATAAATATGAGTTTTTATTTTCGGTTTCATTGTGTAAATATTCTCTTTCTTGGGAATAAATAATGATTAATTAATGAAATTAAAATATACTCTTTAATACACGTATGGAAATGAAATTTCAAAATTATCTACAGATAAATTTTTAGCTATTTAACTTGCATGTCGAGAGGGTCATGAAAACTGATATAATGTCTGAGAAAATAAGGCCAAATTAACATATAATCAAAAAACTACTACAATTTCTAATTAAGATATGTCTAACTTACCTCCAATTATTACAAATCCCATCAGTGATTTAACTGTTGTGGAAAACGCTGCTAATACTAACTTAGATTTACTTACCAATTTCGATGATACATTAACCACTGGTAAAATAGCCACATTTGAACTCTACAACACAGATTTAGCTGGCGGAATTATTAATGTTTTATTATTCGATCAAGCAGAAGCTGGCGCACCTTTAACAGTGGAAAATTTTATTAATTATGTTGAAGATGATGATTATGTTGATAGTATAATCCATCGTTCCGCTTCTCTTCCTGATGGTTCTCCTTTTGTCATTCAAGGTGGTGGCTTTACTGTTAATAATTTAACTGTTGGTTTTGTTCCTGATGATCCACCAGTCCAAAATGAATTTAGTAGCGATCGCTCTAATTTACGGGGGACTATTGCTATGGCAAAATTAGGAGGTGATCCCGATAGTGCCACTAGTCAATGGTTTTTTAACCTCGGAGATAATTCCGCAAATTTGGACAATCAAAACGGTGGTTTTACCGTTTTTGGCGAAGTTTTATCCGAAGATGATTTAGCAGTTATTGATGCGATCGCAGAGGTTCCTACTTTTAATGGAACACCTTTGAATCCTGCTTTTAGTGATTTACCCCTACAGATAGATCCTGCTAACCCTGTTTTAACTAATGATAGTGAATTTGTTCGCTTTCGTGAAATTACTGTTACTGATGTCGATGAATTAACCTTTTCTGTTGTTAATAATTCTAATCCTAGTTTAGTTAATGCAAGTATCGATAATAATCAACTTATTCTTGATTACCTCGATGATCAAATAGGAGTAGCAGAAATCACTGTTCGAGGCACCAATCTACTAGGTAACATTGTTGAAGATACCTTTAATATTACTGTCGTCAGCGAAGTTACTCCTAATTTAGATATCGATGGAAACGGAATTGTTGAACAACAAGACTATAATTTAATTGATTTATACGCTTCCCAACTAGACGAAAGCGAATTAGATTTCTTGGTTGATAATTTTGCTAACGATTTAATTGGAGAAAATGCCACCCGTACCAGTGCGGATTTAATATTAGGTTATTTAGATGAAGTAGGGGACGACTTATTAGATATCGACGGCAATAATGAAGTAGAATTACAAGATTATAATTTGATTGATTTATACGCGTCACAACTAGATAGTGCTGAACTGGGATTTTTAATCGAAAACTTCCCTAACGATTTAATTGGAGAAAATGCTACTCGTACCGACGCAGATGCAATTTTGGCTTATTTTGATACTATTGTTATCTAGATAATTCAACTAAATTCTCACTATTCCTGACCATTGCACCTTTCTTTCTGGACTACGACGATGGGAAAAGAAATGTGAAGGGGATTGATAGGTACAATAGGGAGCAATACTAATTTGTTGCGCTTTTATGCCCAGTTGTTCCAATTGTAATTGATTGATGCGGCGTACATCTAAACGAACTTTTCCTGGTTCGGGATCAGGCAATATCGGAGGGTTAGCAATCTTTTTTAAGGGGTTCAGAATGCCCTGTAAACTGTCTATTTGTTCTTTTTGGAACAAACTAGCCACCACTTCCCCTGCCACCTCATCGGACACCTGATACACCTCTCCACTTATGGCAGGTCCCATGGCAATGCGTAAGTTTTCCATCTCACTGCCCCAAGTCTGCAAACGGGCGATCGCTTCTGGGACAATTCGTTTGGCAGTTCCTCGCCAACCTGCGTGGACAGCGGCTATGTTTCCTGTTACGGCATCCCCTATCAAAACAGGGGTACAGTCGGCACTCGCAACCCAAATAGATTGTTTTTGCAGGTTAGTTACGATGCCATCTGCTGAGGGAAAACCCTCTTGGGGAAGCTCTTGTCTAATTTCATCAGGGGACAACACACGGTTGCCATGAACCTGTTTCACTCGGTAAACATCCGCTGAAGGCTCAAGAATTTTACTCAAGTCCTCTGGGGTTCTCGGATAAAACGGTTGGGTGAAAAAGCCGTGAGGCCATTGTTCTAGCAAGGAACAGGTTAAATAGGGTAATCCTTCGGCAGACTGCCATTGCCATGTTTTAGTTAAATCATCCCTCATCATGTCTTAGTTCCCTGTGGTCAATGATCCGTTACTACTCAATTTTAACTGACATCTTGCACCAGTACATAAAAACTTAAATTACTAAGCAGTTCCTCACTCCGTAGGGCGCGCTATCGCACAGCGTTCGGCTTTCATGTCTTAGCTGAAAGCGTTAAGCATTGGTTTAATCTCACTCACAGCATAAGATAGAGATTGATATGTTTCAACTGATGGCTGATAGCTGATAGCTGAACCCTTACAAACTAGCCAGTTTTATCGAAGGTGCAAGATGTGAGTTTAAGGCATTGGTCAACATTAGAAATTTTAAATGGGTTAGCTTCTTTTCCAAATTTTAAGCTTTATTCCAAAGTGTTCTAGAATACAAATTCCCTTGGTAATATGGGGATCTCGAGAATTCTATCAAAAAGTCCTATGAATCAAGCTGTCGTTGCTGTTATGGATGGTACAAAAGCTCGCTTTTTTACATTAGAAGAGGCAGAGTTTCCAGAATATCAGTCGAGTCCTAATCTGGTTGAACACCAATGTCTAGCGAATGCTGCAAAAGAAATGTCCGGTAAGGAACTGTGGGCGAATACAAAAACTGGACGAAACCGAGGATCTCGTAGTCAAGGTCATGGCTACGACGATCATCGTCAAAACCATCTCAGCGAATACGAACGTCATTTTGCCAAGGATATTAGCCACAAAATTACGGAACTTTTGGGTCAATGGGAGTCTCATTTAGTTCTCTTGGTAGCCGAACCCCAGATGTTAGGCTTTGTTCGGGACTCCTTGATGCCCCATTTACCGAGAACTATTAAACTCGAAGAATTAGCCAAAGACCTTTGTAAACTAAAACCTTTAGAACTTCATGAATACTTAGCCCAGAAACATTTAGTCCCCCCTCGCAAAGCCGTGATTCTTTAAAACTTTATCTTCGGAGGGTGACCTCATTGTGGCTCTCCCTTCGACTCAATTTTGTCCTATCTGTGCTACTTATATTTGGAGTAATTTGTCAAGTAGATAATACCGAATTAACTACAGTACACCCATTCGGTTTAAACTGGAACAGTAGGAAATTGTCTTCAGTTACAAGGGTTAAAGTTACTTAATTCCATCGGTTGTGGCGATATTTTTAATTCTTGGTTCGTTTCCTTGATAATTAGTTGAATTAATTTTTCTTGAATAAAGTAGGGATTCTTATGGTTTCTGAACGCACACTGCCTAAATTTAACACAGCATCCATCGAACTGACCAAAGAAGAAGGGTCAATGTTGTACGAGGATATGACCTTGGGACGCTTATTTGAGGATAAGTGTGCTGAGATGTACTATCGGGGTCGGATGTTTGGTTTTGTTCACCTCTACAACGGACAAGAAGCGGTTTCTACAGGTATAATTAGAGCCTTACGTCCTGGTGAAGACTATGTATCCAGTACCTATCGGGATCACGTCCACGCCCTCAGTTGTGGGGTTCCCCCGCGAGAAGTGATGGCGGAGTTATTTGGCAAAGAAACAGGTTGTAGTAAAGGTCGTGGGGGATCAATGCACCTATTCTCTGAAAAACACCGTCTTTTGGGGGGTTATGCCTTTGTTGCTGAGGGTATTCCCGTAGCCACAGGAGCGGCTTTTCAAAGCAAGTATAGACGAGAAATGATGGGGGATCAAACCGCAGATCAAGTAACAGCCTGTTTCTTTGGAGATGGGGCCAGCAATAACGGTCAATTTTTTGAATGCTTAAACATGGCCGCTTTGTGGAAGTTACCCATCATCTATGTGGTAGAAAATAATAAGTGGGCCATCGGTATGGCACACGATCGCGCTACCTCCTCACCAGAAATTTACAAAAAAGCTAGTGCGTTTGATATGGTAGGAGTAGAAGTGGATGGGATGGATGTTCTGGCAGTGAGAAAGGTTGCCCTAGAAGCCGTCGCCCGAGCTAGAGCAGGGGAAGGTCCTACTTTAATCGAAGCCCTAACCTATCGCTTTCGTGGCCACTCCCTGGCTGATCCCGATGAGCTGCGATCGCCCAACGAAAAAGAATTTTGGGGTGGTAAAGATCCTATCCAACGACTAGAAGCTTATTTAATCGAGCATAACTTAGCCAGTCAAAGTGAGTTAGATGAAATTAAGCAAAAGGTTCAAGCAAAAGTGGACGATGCTGTAAAATTTGCTGAGGAAAGCCCTGAACCTGATCCTAAAGACTTATATCGTTATATCTTCGCCGAAGATTAACATACTTCCCACCCAAATCAGAGATTATGGGTGGGTCTCTCCAACTCATTTCTCAACTGTCTAGCTATTTTCGGGGGTTATTATATCTTCTTCATCCACAATCTGACCATTTCCCTCACAAAATACGCAGGTTTCTTCTCTTTGAACCTCTCCAGTACAATCCCTAATCTCTAAGTATCCTTTCCCTTCGCAATGATGACAGTTTTTTTGTTCTTTCGTGATGTTTGACATTTTTGTTATTCTGTATATTTTATAGAAAAATACTTTAATTATTTAGTATTTTCTATATTGTAACAAATTAAGATACATTATTTTGTAAACTAATAACAGTAAGAATAACGCCGAACAAAATGATGATAGCTCCTATTAATACCAAAATAGAGGGTACTTCCTGAAAAATAATAAACCCCAATAAACTAGAGCCAATGGGTTCAAATAAAATCCCCAAAGTAACTAAAGTAGGTGATAACCAACGCACCGACCAATTAATACTAGTATGACCAATTAATTGTGAAAAAATAGCTATCAAAAAAACATAGAAATAAACAGAACTCGGATAATTACTATAACCAGAACCAAATATAAAAGGTAAAGGAAAAAGAAGTAGCGCAGCAGTTGTGTAGACAATAATGCTATAACTGCCAATTTTTAATCCTTGTTCTTGAGATATTTTACCAAAAATTAAATAGAAACTCACAAAAAAGGCTCCCATTAAAGCTAAGCTATTGCCTAGCATCGGTTGACTATAGAAATTGTTAGTATTGTTGCTACCTAGCGCAATTAAGATTCCTCCCGATAAGGAAATAATAATTCCTAAAATGGTTACTTTTTTAAGCTTTTCTTTAAACCAAAACCAAGATATTAGAGCCACCCAAATAGGATTGGTTGTTACTAAAGTCGTGGATGCCGCAATAGAAGTAAATGATAGAGAGGTAATCCAACAAACAAAATGAAATGCTAAAGAAAAACCTGCCACAATGGCATAATAATAAGCTTTATTAGTCACTTTGTTTTTAACTACGGTTTTCCAAGCAGGAAATAAAATAATTGAAGCAATAATTAAACGAGATGCTGCTAAAAAAAGACTAAATTCTACTCCTGGTTTTCCTGATGCTTCCAAAGCAAGACGGATAAAAACTGCTGTAGAAGAAACAGATAAAATACCGACAATTAGAATAAGAGTAACTTGCCAAGTTTTGGGCGATCTCATTAATTTTAACTACCTATTTTTGAATAACTTGATATTTTGTAACATAGAAATCCCTTGCTTTGGGGAAAAATGTTATGACAACTAATACTAGTAAGTTTAGGATTCAGTTGAAAGCCACAGAAATTACTGAAAGTAAAATTGGATATTTGTCTAGTGAGAAAATTGGGTGTTCCTGACCGTTCAGAATTAGCTATAGGTGCGATCGCTTTTGGAGGGGTTGGAATCATCAATAAAAGTGTAGTTAATTGGTCGAAAATATCACCTCAAATCATAGAAAAAGTTACTCAATAAGAGGGTAATATCAGAAAAGTGTTGAAATAGGCTAAATTTCTCTGTGAAATTCATACCTATTAATATATAGCCCAACCACTAGCCTGCATTATTCATGAGAGAATTAAGAACAAGCATGAAAGCCTTATGCAATCAGGAATATGGAGATTTGATTCCAATAACAGTCTGTGATTTTTATTTATTACTAACTATTGATTATTTAATTATTAAAAATAAGAGAAAAAAGTAGTTTATAAAAACTTTATTCTAGGTTAAAATAAAGAAGGGAATAAAGGTTAGATAATTTCAT
>NZ_JARVCN010000161.1:2042-7810 GCF_038442745.1 Crocosphaera sp. Alani8 | reverse complement strand
ACTGGTTTGCTCATTGCTGTTACTGTACCTCATAACTGTGGGAAATGCTATAATATGGAAGAAACAGAAGGTACTAATGAAAAATCTTCCCTATATAGAACGGGAACAGAAAAGAAATATTATCAGTTTATGAGACGACTCTGGGAATTAACAAGTAAAACAAATAATCAATTAAAAGTAAGAGAATTTGAGTCTGTTTGTGGGTTAATTTATGGTGATCAAAGATTAGCAAAAACCGATATGAATCATCCCTATGCTATTTTAAATATTGATTATTTGGGCAATTTTTCAACGTTTGATCCTGAATTGTTATCAGTGGATATTAAACCTTACGGCAAGTTTATTTTAGGAAATGTTTTAACCGATAGTTTAGAATCGGTTTGTGAGGGCGAAAAGTTCCAAAAAATTTATCAAGATATGACAGCAGGAGTTAATAATTGTCGTAAAACTTGCGAATATTTTGGAGTTTGTGGCGGTGGTGCCGGTAGTAACAAATATTGGGAAAATGGGACCTTTAATTCAATAGAAACCCAAGCTTGTCGTTATCGTACTAAAATAGTTACAGATGTGGTCTTGGAAGCCTTAGAAGACTCCTTTGGAATTAATTAATTTGTAGTAACCTCAAAATCAATTATCCTAATAAGTAGGGAATATTAGAGACAAGGAATATTTATGGGTTTCCTAGCTGTTATTGACTATGATATGGGTAATTTACACTCTGCTTGTAAGGGCTTGGAAAAAGCAGGAATTCACCCAAAAATAACTGATTCCCCTCAAGATATTGCAGAAGCAGAAGCAATTGTCCTACCTGGGGTGGGTTCGTTTGATCCCGCGGTACAACATTTGCGATCGCGTAATTTAGAGAAACCCATCAAAAAAGCGATCGCAGACGGTAAACCATTTTTAGGCATTTGTTTGGGGTTACAAATTCTTTTCGAGGGTTCAGAAGAAGGAAAAGAACCGGGTTTAGGGATTATTAAAGGGAAGGTGCGTCGTTTTCAATCTGAGCCTAATTTAACCATACCCCACATGGGTTGGAATCAGTTAGAATTCACGCAACCAAATCTATCTTTATGGAAAGGGTTAACCTCCGATCCTTATGTTTATTTTGTCCATTCTTATTACGTTGATCCCGTTGACGCTGATGTTAAAGCGGCGGTGGTGACTCATGGTAGTCAAAGTGTTACAGCTGCGATCGCCTGGAACAATCTGATGGCGGTACAATTTCATCCGGAAAAATCATCCGATAATGGATTGGAGATTCTTTCAAATTTTGTAGCGATGGTTAAAGCTCAAAGATAATGAGGGTTTGCTGAATAAAAGCTAAACCCTCATTATTAAAAGGTTACACCCATATTTGATGAGGAAAAAAGATCAGCTTTGTAGGCTAAAAACCTCTAAAATTGGTAGAAATACCTCGCAGTTGTTGGTTAAGAACAAATGTATCGAAAAGAGGAGCAACCGTCACCACCCCCAGAAAAATTTGAATTACCCTTCGAGGGCAAATTATCCCCAAACAATCGTTGGGTGATCATGGCTGAACTAGTAGGTAGTGTAATTTAAGTAGTGAAAATTAATCTAAGTTGATAGTATTTCCTCATTATAATGATGAATAAAATACAAAATTGCCCCTTCATGATTGAAAAAGTTTTTAGAAAACGCTAGGTTTTTTCTGACTAGACGAGAGCAACGATGTCTTAAGGTATTAGGAAATGGATAATTGATTAATTTCTTTTCTTTTCAAAAGAGTCAATTATCCATTATCTGTTATCCATTAACGTAAATAAACTCCATCTTCTCCTATTTTTCCCTCACCGTTTAAGACATAAATACCGGCTGAGTTAGCTTTAACTTCAAAGGTGATGCTGTTACTATTGACATCGATACTATTACCCGTCACCGCATCACGATAAGTACCATTGTGAACATCATTAATGGTAATTTGTTGTCCACCACCAATAGTTAAACCCACTGCAACATAACTATTACTACCTTGATCTTCCCTGACAAAACTAATCACATTTCCTGACTCGTTTACCTGACTCATGGGTGCTTTTTGTAGCGCAGGAATACGACTACGAATAAGGTTCAACCGTTTAATATGTTGATACAAAGCATGACTTTGGGTCTTTTGTATAACACCATCTTCCAAATGATCCCCAAAATAAGCTCTTCCGGTCTGATCTAACGTATCATTATTCCCCATAATATCCTGGGGTTTTCCCTTCATAAACTCGATTTCTTCCCCATAATATAAACAAGGAATACCCCTTATTGTCCATAACAAATTATAGGCAGCCGCAGCCCATTCTGTATTACCTCGGAAGCGATCGCGAAAATCATTGTCCGGACCAACATCGTGATTTTGCAAAAAGGTAACCAAAGTAGTTGCATCTCCATACACCCAATCATTGGCTAAAATAGCACCAATACCAGAAAAACTACCTCGACTGAGATTATCCCGAAACGTAGAAAACAAGGAGAAATCTAACATGGGAAAACCGGAGTCCCCTCCTGAGTTGGGATCTTTGGGATCATCTCCTAAGCGAGTGTACCACCAAGGTCGTAAAAAAGATGGCCCGTTATCGTCCCCAAATAAATCACCCCATCCTGTCCCTTTAACCAAGTTTTCTCCAAACACAAATAAACCTGGTTTATGGGCCTTCCAAGCGTTGATATACTCTAGTAAATTATTGCGCTCAACGTGCTTAACTGTATCGATGCGTAGAGCATCCACTCCCATATCTAAGTAACGACAAATAGCATTGATCAAATAGTCTTTTACGTTGTCTCGTCTTGTAGCTAAGTCTATGGTATCCCCGGCCAAATGTTTCGTCTGGATAGCGACACTTTCCCAGTCTCCTCCGGCCATAAACCCATCTTGATGATACCAGTTGGGGTCTAAGTTATTGGCATCGATACCAAAAAAACGATTGGAGTTATACCCCTCTTTAGGAACGGTTTCCCCAGTAATATGATCAACTAAGGGAACAACCCCTTGGGGATCAGAAGTTTGTCTTTCTTTAAACCAGTCGGGGGCCACCGGGTTATCGTTATCTTCCCGAAACTCGCTTTTATAGTTACCTAAGTTACCCTCGTAAGGACCGTACTTAATTCTTCCCTGTTGTAGTCCGTGGGGAACGTAATATTTAATAGGAAGATGATCGATCCAAACTTTTCCCCTGATCCCGTATTGACAGGAATGGTTAACCACCACATCTTGAATGATTTTTAGACCCCTTGCGTGTGCTTCGTTGATTAAGTCTTGATAGGTTGCGTCGGGGGACTCCAAACGGGGATCGATACGATTCCAATCGTATCCGTGATAACCATGATAATCTAACCCGCTTCTATTTTCGATGGGAGGAGTGATCCAAATAGCAGTGAACCCTAAGTCTTTGATGTAGTCCAGTTTTTGGATTAATCCTTTAAAGTCCCCTCTCCAGTGAGGATCTTCTGCTTGTCCATGTTGGTTAAACTTGATGCGATCGCGGCAGAAAAAGTTATTGCTAGGATCACCGTCGTAAAATCTTGTCGTGATCAAAAAATAAATGGTTTCTTCTCGAAAGTCCCTTGCTTCTACTTTATCCCCCACGTTGTAATAAAAATCGGAGTATGTTTCGTTTCCTGCACCATCGATGACCAAAAATCTCACCTTCTTCCCATCGTTGAGGATCATCTTTGGTCCGGTTAAACCGTTGATAGCATTCCCCCTAACGTAGATGTTACTCTTGCGAGTTGGTTCTTTACCATCGTTGGTATAGTATGCAACGATGGGGGTTTCACGGGGATCGGTAATGGTAAATGTAGGAGCGATCGCTTCTAAATAAGTACCAGATGGTACACTGGTGGTTATTCTCGGTTTTCTGAAATCTGCGTTAGGATCGATGGTGTAAATAAATTCACAAGTAGCACCTATTTCTCCCAGTGCGTTACGACCCAAACACTGCAGGGTTGTGTTAGTTTCAATGGGGATAGGTTGTTTGTAGAGGGTTGAGTTAACACTAGGTTCACTCCCATCGGTTGTATAGTAAATCGCGTCGTCTTCGTTGTTACTAGAAAGGGTAATAAGTTGGGACTGGTGATAGGTTGCACCTTTGGGTGTAGCTACGATCACGGGAAGTGCCGGTCGTTGGGGGTTTTGATCGTACCAACTCTCTTTTGAATACCATCCTTCTTTACTTCGTCTTAAGTCTTCTGTTTGTCTCCAACTCCCATCGTTAAAAAGAAACTTGGCTGTTTCTGCTTCGGGAAACTCGTAGCGATACCAACCATTTCCTTCTGCTGTCATTGCAACCCCAGGCCAAGACGACGACTCAGAAGAAGGCCGAGTCTCCCAGTAGTAGATGTTAATATTTTTTTCCCAAGAGGAGGGACGTTTGAAATGAACCACCAAGGGTGTTGCTGCGGTTTTGGGGTTGCGATCGTACCAAACATCTTCCACAAACCAACCGTCTTGATCGCGCCAGAAATCTCCAGTTTGTCTCCTTCTACCATCGTTAATCAGAAAGTTGGCCGCTTCTATTCCTGGAAAACGATAGCTATACCAGTTATCACCTTCTTCTTTCATCGCAACCCCAGGCCATTCAACCCCCGAGGAAAATGGTTCGGTATTCCAGTAGTAAATATTAACGGTTTGTCTCCAGAAGTTGGGACGTTTAAAGTAGATAACAAGATCGGACATGATTGGCGTTTCCCCTAAGCTGCTTTAAGGTCAACCTATCATTCCGTTACGGCACTTCTTAAGATTCTCACAATGTTTTAAGGTGATGTTTTTTCTTCTTACTACGACAACTTTTAACAGTATATTACAGGTGCAAGGCTTTTCCACCACCGCCATAATATCATGTCAAGTCAAGGAAAAGCAAACACTTTTATTAGATTTTTTCCTGACAAATGAAAAATATATCATAGATTTAATAGTAATTCAACCATGACTACTGTATTAGAACTATGAACTGGTAAGTTATCTTCATTCCGTTTCTTTCTATCTTTAGCAATGGCAGAATCACTGCGACGTGCTTGGATGACATCTTCATAATTATCATCAATGTTTCGACTCCGCTCAACATTCACCCTGAGCGAAGCCGAAGGGTCAATTTCCTCATCTTCAAATAATAAAGGGGCTAATTTTTGTTGTAAACTCACATCTTGCACCTTCGATAAAACTGGCTAGTTTGTAAGCGTTCAGCTATCAGCTATCAGCTAAGAAATTAAAGCCGAACGCTTACTGCTGTGCGATAGCGCCGGAACGGAGTGAGGAACTGCTTACTAATTTAAGTTTTTATGTACTGGTGCAAGATGTCAGTATTATCAACTTAGGCCATCATCAGCGATTTTTCCAAAGACTAATAAAAAAGGTGAATTTTCTCGTTTTAAACATTTAGGAAAAGCGGGAAGTCAAGCACATATAGATGGAGTTAATGCTGTTATTAGACGAGCTAAGATTGAACACTTAACTTCAGCTATTGAAGCTCTATATGAAAGTTGGTTAGATTTTTTCTACATTCTTGGATACCTCAATTACTACTTTCTACGGGCCGGTGGAGCGACTGCCCCATCTAATTTTGTATTAGGGGATGATTTTGGGTTGGATGAGGGTTCTACTGAGGTAGGGGAAGCCTGATTCTGGGGAACTTCAGGGGTATTTTTGGGAGTAGGACTCTCAGAACTTTCTGGAGTAGGGGGAGTTTGATTCTGGGGAACTTCAGGAGTATTTTTGGGAGTAGGACTCTCAGAACTTTCTGGAGTAGGGGGAGTTTGATTCT
>NZ_JARVCN010000161.1:0-1942 GCF_038442745.1 Crocosphaera sp. Alani8 | reverse complement strand
GGGATTCGGCTTCAGGAGCAGGAGAGGGGGGATTTTTTTGAGGTTGAGTGTTGGTTTCTCCCTCAGCAACACTAGTTCCACAGATTTTTGAGTCGTAGCGAAAACGAACCTGCACTCTTGTAGACTGAGGAAAACTGCGGGATTTTACCTCTTGAAAAGCTTGATTATCTAATAAACCATAACCAGAACTGAGAGTACGAAACGGAGGTTTAGTTAATTGTCCATCACTGTTAACTAGAACATTGTAAACAGAGGTTCCCTCTAATTTTAAATTACAAGCGGATTTTGGATAAGTTCCTCTAAGCCTTAGAATTTGACTAGGTTTTAGTTGAACTCCTGTTTGACGTTGCCATTCAGCATCTTTTAGATTTCCTTCTCTTCTTGTGGTTCCTCGAGGATTGTAGGTTAAATTATTGACCGCTTTTTCTGTGTCTTCTAGAAGTCTTCTAGCAATCTGATCCTGCCGGCTGATGGTAGTGTTGAGATTGCGGGGTAATCTAGGATTGTTTGCCAAAGGGTTAACATTACTAGGCCTTTGGAACAATGGATGGTCGGGTTTATTTGGGTTTGGGTCTCCAAAACCAATATCCTGACGAGAATTGGGAGTTGCAGAATTTTCTGAATTGGGAATTGGGGGAGTTTTGGGAGTAGGGTTTTTGAGTTCAGGAAAAGGAGGGGGTGTAGGAAGGGATCTGGGAACGGGTGGGGGACTGGGGGTAAAAGAACGTCTTGGAGGTAGGGCAATGGGAATCCTACTATAGTTATTGTAGGAATTGAGGGGAGGTAAGGGGGGTAAAGCAGGAGGAGCAGGTAAGTTACTGAAAGTATTGGGTAGAGAAGATTGTAAAGATGGAGAATCTAGCATTGGTAGATCCCCTAAGCTTGAGTTAGGGAAATCTGGTATGGTAGATAAGCCAGAATTCGGGTTAGGTAGGCGATTTTGCTCGCTAGGGTTTAACTCAATTAGGGGAACATTGATGGGGCTTGAGTCTGAGACTTCGGGTTCCGAGGCAGGTAAATTGCTGAGGTAGGGAACCACTAAAAATAAAGCTAGGCCATGAAGCCCGACAGAAATAAAAGTAGAAATAAAATTAGAATTAAAGATGCTAAGGGGTGCGCTTTTAAAATAAGAGGAAGCCATAGTGATTATGGGTAGGTTTCTATAACTTGATTGCTATTTTGTATATTTATAGCAAAAGTTGGGTCACAATGACATTTATTATTGCTTTTAGCCGTTTGGTAAACTTACTTGAGCCTATCTAAAATGTTAAATCGGAAAAGGTGAGAATGCGTCCTAGGTTAAACCCAAAAACATATTCTCACCCAAGATGTCGAGTAAATTTTTGATTTAATCGATTTTTTCTAGTTGCCAGAGAATTTGATTTCCTTCTCGGCGAACCCTTGAAACAACCCAGTTACGCCAAGACCAATGATCACCACGACTGGTGACAGCACTAGCATTGATGTCCATTAAGTCGGCTAATTCCGAGCTAGTAATCAAGTAACCTTGACTAGCGATTTCATCAGCAACACGTAAAGTTTCAATGAGGTTTTGAATTTCAGTCACTCTCTCTTCGCGGGAGAGATCGAATTCTTCAATTGTATTGACAGATGAGTCAATCATAATAGTATCAACTTAAAATTGCAAAAGGGTGGTCTTGAGTAAACAACAAGAGAAGTTGCTAAGATTTGATGAATCTTGCTACTGTTTATGATAGCGACTTTTACATAAAATATCAGTGAGGACAAAGTTTTTTTCTCAAGAATGATTGGCTTATATTTTTTCTTTAAAATTTTCCCGATTCAAAGTTTGGCTCAATTGAATGTGTTACAGGATACCGCAAACAAAGCCCACGTAGTTCACTCGTGGGATGTAGTTTGCCCGTCTTTAGCTCACCGCCGAGAAGCCCCGCGCTGTAACGAAGTTCAGCGTCGGGATGAT
>NZ_JARVCN010000160.1:0-7812 GCF_038442745.1 Crocosphaera sp. Alani8 | reverse complement strand
TGATGCCAATTCCTTATTTTTTAGGTTTTGTTTTTTCTTCATGAATAATACAGGATAAGTATCCGATTTTAGCGAATTTATACATTTAGAATTCCCTTATAGTTTGTCAAAACTATCAACGAGTAAAATATTATTCAACTACAAGCTTTGAGTGTCAAGCTCACCACCTTTCATTTCCACTCTTTTTGAAATGGTTGACCCCAATATTTCCATGATTCCTTATTAAATGGACTTCTATATTTTATAATTAACTCTCTTTCCCATTTTAACAAGATTTTCTTCTCAGGAGAAATATGTTCCCAAAAAGCAGAAACTACCCCGACATCTAAGTTATGTATCCGATGCAATTGAATGTAATTTCTGATATAATCCTTACAATCATGAACCCCCGACCATCTTTGATTAGCTGTTAGCTTGGTTTCCCCGCAATATAATAAAATAGGTAACGTATTATCGATTATAAAATAAAGATACCCCTCATTACTTTCGTCTGCAAACTGAGACTTAGGTTCGGGCATTCTCCAAAATAAACAGTTGTGAGTTTTTAACTCAAACGGTTTAATATCTTCTACGCTATGCCAAGACCTTTTAGGTAGCTCAAATAAAGTTTGTTGTTGCGGTTGTTGATTATTTGTAACTTCATTTTGATACTTAAATATTCTTTGTTTCCATTTAATCAAAGCTTCTTTACCCATGATCATACTTTCTTTTCTAGGAGTTAGAGAAGAATTATTAGTATCAAATAAGTTCAGTTGTTTCATTGAAAAATGGGTAAGTAAAAATACTAGGCAATATATCTTAGTATATTTTACTTTTCTAAATGCAAACAAACATGGTAGTATTTTCTTTGGATTTAATCCCACTTAATCCTTAAGGACTCAATTATAAACTTTTGACTTTTATTATTATCAAAGCAACCCCAGGACTCACCACTAACGAAACCATACTAAATATTCTCAAAAATTGTCCTCAAGGACTAACAGTTAAAGAACTTAGTAAACAACTTAATCGCCCCATTTCTCTAATACAAACTTGTTTACAGTTATTAGTTTCTTGTAAAAAAGTTAGAGCAAAGAAAGTAAATACGGTCAACTATTATTCTCTTAAGTAAAGTAAGAGGAAATATTATTGTTAATAATTCATGACCATTTGAGCAGATCTAAAACAATAATCAATGTTATCTGCTTCTATTTTTTGTTGTCTAGTTCTTCATCATTTGTAACTTCAACTACCCTAACATTAAAGGGTTCCCATTCTTGTACTGTAAACCCATAAGAAACATCATCAGGAAATCGAGTGGCCATTTCCTTCCATGCTCCTTCATGACTCTCAGCTTCTATATAATATCCTTGTCTTGCGGTTAGGTCATCCCGTCCAGCACAATCACTAGTATAAGAAGCATTCCTAGTACAACGGTATTCAGGCATAATTAATTAGCAATCGCAGGCATCTAATTTGGGCAAATAAGGCAAATTTATTCCTTCCATTTAATTTATACCAAATATAATAATTGTTTTGAAACATAAAGGTTTCCGAATATCGGTAACGTTCCTTCATCATCATTGTCCCTCTCACTATCATCCCAAAGAATGGCAATATCACTAGTCAAATCAGGATCAATTCCATTCTGTTTGGCTCTTGTTGTTAAATAGTCCACAATTGCTTCATAATTAAGTTGGTCAACTCTTTGATAAAAATACATTAGTATTAACTCTCTTGTGATTAAAGATATTAACTATTATCGTCAGAAATTCTCCCCTCGTCCCTTAGTAGGAAAAATGGGATTGAATGTTAGTCGAAATAGAGGAACTGCTCCTAATAAACCTATTCTTATTTTATCAATTATAGAATTAATTGAACGGGGAAAGATTACTCGTAACAAAATTTATTTAACACCTGAATTAATTGCTACATTCCTTAAACTTTGGAGTCACTTGGAAATTGACCGTAATCCTGATATTGGTTTGCCTTTTTATCATTTACGCAGTGATGGATTTTGGCATTTTAAAGCTAATTTAGGCTTTGAATTTATTGAAAATCCTCAATCTAAAGTCAAAGTCAGAACGATTAAAAATCTCAAGGAAGCGGTTGACTATGCTTATTTTGATCCTGAATTATTTATCTTACTATCTGACTCCACTTTTAGAAGTCAACTAACTCTTACTTTAATTGATTCTTGGTTCTCTGATAAACCTCAACAAATTAGGCGATCGCTTTCAGTGGATGCTCTTGAAGACTTAGAAAATCAACTGATTGCTAGTGGGGGTAAAGTTTATCAACCCCAGGAAATTGATACCAAGGATGAACAAACTATCATTGTCAGAGATGGAGCATTTCGTAAGGCTGTGACTTCTATTTATGGTTATCGTTGTGCTTTCTGTGAATTACAAGTGTTCAACAATCAAGAAAATATTGTTGATGGCGCACATATTAAACCCTTCTCTCAATTTTATGACGATCGCATTATTAATGGGCTATCCCTCTGTAAAAACCATCATTGGGCATTTGACCGCTTTTGGTTCACTATCAACGATGACTATACAATTGAACTAGCTGAGACTTTACACGAAGATTCTCCTTATTCTACCCCTATGAGTCAATTTCAAGGTAAACGACTTTGGCTCCCTAATAATCAACGTTATCATCCTTCTGCTGAGTCTTTAGCTTGGCATCGTGAATCTTTCTTGAATAAATATGCTTCATAAAACTTATCTATTTAAGCATAGCTTTTACTTCGTAAACGAAGTAAAATAAAAAAGTAGTTAGTTAATAAGGAGATTGGAAGTGTACGAATTTGCTTATTGTTTCTCTATTAATAACCAGGTTAAATGGTCATCAGAAAACACTAATAGTTTAATTAATCGAGTTAATCAGGATGAAGCTGAAAAAGTTTCTGAGTTTATTGCGACTTCTAAAATAGGTGATTTCATTCCCCTTGAACTCAGATCTTGCACCTGATATTGAAAACCCGATTTTGACCTAAATGGCAACGAATTCAATAGGGTTTCAGCCCTTAAAAATCGGGTTTTGTGTACTTTTAAAGCTTGGTGCAAGATCTGAGTTGAAGATGGAACTTTAATCTTTAGATGTGCTGTAAATGGGAATGGGAATGGAGGAAAGTAATAAAAATGACTAAACAAGAAGTGGATATTCTTCATGAGGCAATGGAAAAAATGCTAGAAGAATGTGACGTTAATGAACATGATTTTAAGAGTGAGATTGTTAAAGGATATTCAGGAAGAGGAATGTATGGAAAAGAAACTTATGGACTGGTTATCAATTCTTTTACATCTCTTTTACAAGCAATAATGACTTTCCCTGAATTACTTTATGACAAACACGAAGGTAATTCTATTGCTACTAATAACATTATTACTAAATTTAGAACTGATCAACTAGGATTATCCATTATTATTTACTAATTTTGAAATTCTATTACTTGGACAGAATTAATGCTAGAAACTGAGCAATTAACCTATTCGCAAATCAAAAGACTGCTTGAAGAAATAGAGATTAATTTCAAGTCTCATTTTGATGATGAAGAATATGAGCTTTCTGAATTAATTGAAGAACAAGAAGCTTTAGAAGAAGTTTTGTATAACGGGAATTATCTTGATGCATCAGAAGAGTAATCATGAGATTTTGAACAGGCTTTATACCCTTATTCAAAGAGTCATTTTTCTCAACAACTTTGGAGAGAATTAGAACATACTTTGACTGCTTTTCACTAAACTTATTTTTATTATGGAGAATCACCGAAATGAACTTACAATCTGATAAAATAAAACAACAAGAAATCATAGAAACGGCTATTCGGGAAGGTCGGAAAAAATGTGATTATAACACAGTAGATTATCCCCTTGAATTTTTCATTGAAGAGATTAGTCAAGAACAAGTTAATTATGAGCTTAAGTGGGATACTTTACAACAATCTTACTTTATCGAATCTTTATTGATGGGTTTACCAGCCCTCAATCTTGTCATGGATAGTGATGAGAGTATTATCGATGGTAAGCAAAGATTGTACACAACGATTAACTTTGTCAATGGTAATTTAAAATTAGAAAACCTAAAACAAATGCCAAGTTTAAATGGCTTCCACTTCCAAGACTTATTACTATCTCGACAAAGAAAATTCAAGAGGCTTAGTGCGAAAACAATAGTCATATCAGAGTCATCTGATATGTCTTATTTCCTAGACGGAGATATTAGCAAAATTATCACACTTAAAGAGAAAATTTCTTACGATAAATTATTCTCCAATGTGTCTCATGAGGATTTATTTAAGTTACTTAAACCCTTTAATCAAACAGGAGATAATTATGGGGTAACTATTACTTTTTATGACAGAAATTCAGGACAGATGAACTTTAAAATAGATGGAGGAAATGAAAGATGGAAAATTAAATTTGACTCACTATCGGAAGCAATGGGTAAAGCCCAAGAAATCATTAATGAATTAAACCCAAAATTCCAAGAAGTTTTTGATGACTGGAATACTAAAGATGATGAAAATTAATTAAAAACAGTAACTATGGCTACTAAGAAGAAACGACAAACACAAAGAGCATTACAACAAGACTTAATTGCTAAAAGTCAGGCTGAATTTTTTGGATATATTACCAAAGAGGAAGCAACTAACATCTTTGGGATTTTATCAGTCTTAGCTCAATTTCCTGGTTCGGCTCCCCCTGAACCTTTAACTAATTATGATGTCACTTGGACATCAGCGATCAAAGTGGGAGACTCTTTAGACACTCAAAAGTTTACCGTTCAAGCGATCTATAAAGATATGACTTTCATTTATACACCGTTAGGAAGTCAGACTATTTGTTTACCAGACGGTAGTTTTATGAATATGAATGCTTGGGATTATCACGCTATGTTGATTGCTAACCGCATTTTGGAGAATTGGAAATGATAATTATTCGTCTCATATTACCTAAACAATTAACTAAAAGACACACAGAGGTTATTAATTATGTCTGAAGTACAAAGCAATTTCCAAAATCAGTCTTCGGTATGGGAGAATGACCATTTCATTTATAAACCTGAAGATATTAATATTACTACTAGAAAAATTGAAATTAACAAGCTACTTTCTTGTATTGATAATCAATCATTAAACTCTGCGCCCTATTTTCCTTATCGTTATAGTTATTGGAATGATGAAGTTAAAAGTCGTTTGATTGAGTCTATCATTATTCGTCTTCCTATTGGTCATTTTTATCTAGATGGAACAGGACATGATAAATGGTTCATTATGGATGGAATACAAAGACTGTATGCTCTGAAACAGTTTCTTAGTGATAAAAATTTTAAATTATCTGGTTTAGAATACTTACATAATTTGGAGAGAAAAACTTATAATGAAATTGAACGAAGATATCAACGTCGTATAGAAGAAACACAAGTTCCCGTTTATTTAATTGATAAAGGAACCCCTCCAGGTATTAAGTATAATATTGGTAAACGAAATAGCACTGGATTACCTAAATCTTCTCAAGAACTGCGTCAAGCATTAAACCCAGGAAAAGGGAATCAATTACTCGCTCAACTAGCAGGTACTGAAGAGTTTAAACAATTGATTACCTTAGATGATCAACAAAGAAAGCAAATGGATGATAGAGAATTAATTTTAGTCTTTATCTCATTTTTGTTAAATCATAATCTTCAAGATTTTCCGACGATTTACTTATCGTTATCAAGAACTTTAGAGAGACTCAATCATTTGTTTAATACCGAATTAAACGAATTAAAAGAAGGTTGTCAAACCATGTTCAGACAATACCTAGATAATCCTCAAGTTTGTCAATTATTTTCTGACTTATCTGTCAACTCAAATCAGTTGAGCAAAATCAATAAATTAAACCAAATTATTTCTAATCACAGTTAACCTCGTCTTTTTCTCAATATTATTGAACAATGAAACTTATCACTCTAAAATTACCATTACAACCAGGAACAAGAAACCGCGCTCTTATTCTCAGACAACTTACTGATGATCCTAATGGAAACTATTCTACTTGTTATGAAGATTTAGACAGTAGTTTGAATGACCGTTATAGTCAAGGTCATTACTTTAAAACTTACGCTCAAGCTTTAGCTGATTTTCAAGAACAGTGTCAAAAAGAACTAGATTTCTGTGAACAAATCATGTCTGCTTATTGGGATCAGAAATAACTAATTAAAGAATAACGATTATGTATTACGGATATCGGTGTTACGCAGATGACCATGAACCGTTAGGTTGGTTTTACACAACTCATCAAGAACAAGAATTAAATTGGACAACAAATCCTAGTTTATTTTATTGGTGTAAACGTTGGAAAACGAGAAGAGGAGCTGAGAAAAACTTTGATTATTATCAGCAACAATGGCAGCTTTATCGTCGACAAAAATGTGGTTATCTCAAAATAGAAATAATGCCTGAAATTCCGTCAATTGATGAAAATCCCAATCGGACTTCTCAACAGCAATGGGATGCTAAAAATACTAAAATTATTAAAGAATCAAAAACTAAATATGATGAAAAGAATCCTGTTTGGGCATTTCGTCCAACTCCTGAACTTATTGAGTGGTTAGAAGAAGAACGATGGGATAATGAAAATGGTAAACCTGAAACTAATGCTCAATTACTGATTCGTAAACTAAACAAATTAAGACAGCTAGAATGTCAAGGATATTAATATGTCCATCACTATGTTAAAACAGTTTGTTCGAGATAATGCTGGTTTATTCAAAAATTCAAGTAGAAATACTAAATACAAATATAAAAGCTTTTATGAGTTAGTCTTAGAATTGGGACAGGAAATGAAACCAGTAATAACATCAGAAGATTTAATGGGGCAACGTAAAAACTGTTATGGTAATTGTCAGGCTTTGGCTTTTATAGAGTCTGAATTAACCTACTGTGAAGGGTTTGCACTTTCTAATGGAATAGATTTTCCTATTTCTCATGCTTGGTTATTAGATAAATCAGGAACAGTGATCGAAGTAACTTGGGAAGAACCAGGACGGGCTTATTTAGGAATTGCTTTTTCTACTCAATTTATTAAGTCAATTCTCAAAGATAGAGAAAGAAACCAAAGAAGTAATTATTTAAGCTTAATTGAATGCAATCACCTAGAAGATTACTCATTCTTAAAATATGGTTTACCTGATTCAGCTTTGATTAATTTTTAATAGCTCGTTACACTTCACCTTGTTGAACACACCCCAAGTAAATTAGATAGATTATAGTTGGGGACTGCGCTCAACGATTTTGTTCAACAGAATCTTTAAGCAACAGGACAAGGAGAATCTTGAGCCTTCGACGAGAGGGTCAACCGAACCCCATAGTCAGAAAAGATGGTCACTAGAAATATTTGCGACTCAACGCCTCGTTGTTGCTAGACGGAAACCATGTCTAGCAACAACGAGGCGTTGTCTTTTGGTAACGATCTGAAAAAGGGGAGGCGTTGTTCAAAAATAGAGTTTTTTGGGTAACACTTGCAGCCTAAATTGAACCAAGTTTGGACTTGATTTTCAGGACATTAGTATTAGCGAAAGAGGTTGATAATCAAGCTCGTTGGAATCGAGCAAAGCCCAACATTTCTAACCAATGCGGGTGTTTTTCACCTGTCATTAATTCGGCTGGACTTTTCCCTAATCTTTCTGGCTTTCGGCTTTCCATAAATGTGCGATGATTTAAGAAAAATTGCAATAATTCAAGATAGTCTGAACCAAGATGTTTTCTAAGATGGAAATAGTTTCTTAGACTCACATCTTGCACCAAGAAAAGTTGATATGAGAAGCGATGGCTAAAACCCT
>NZ_JARVCN010000159.1:0-7863 GCF_038442745.1 Crocosphaera sp. Alani8 | reverse complement strand
TCCTTGCTTAAGTTAAGACTTGTTTGCAGTAGGGATTTGATCTATATTTAAGTTACTCGTGAAAATAGGATCGTTAATGTATAGCAGATATTGTTCACGTAAAGGATCTTCTAAAAACCCCGAAACGCCGATGTTATCATTGGGGAATGCTACTCGGCGTTTCTCTTAGAGGTTCTTTCTGTGAAATCTCTGCACTAACCCAAAGGAGAAGGTTATGAGATAAGAAAGAGATTGAATTTTTAGCCACGGTGATAATTAACCGCAATAACCTCATCATATAGGAAATTTGCGGTACAGGCAAGTTGTGTCAAAAACAATCATCGTGACTAAGAGACAGAGAACTAGGTCATAAATCTTAACTCTGGTTAAATTAACTTTTTTGTCTTGTATAACCTCATCCTTTTGGGTCCGTGAAACCAAGTTAAGGAGTAGAAACATGCACCTAAATTTAGACCGTCTTAACCAGCAAGGGGACAAAGTAACTAATAGGCATTCAAGAATAACTATGCTTATGAGTCAAAGCATAGACTGGTTTGGTTATTCAATTCAGTCTTATTAGAAAAGACTGGGGATGCTCTGTCCATGATGACTGCCACTGAATAAGCGGACAGCACAACAACTGGTGAGTGAACATCCACCAGATCCATATCAAACGTATTCTTATATTAGTTGTCCGAACTTAGTTTTACCAAGTAAGCAATCATAACAGTGCATCTCCAGTCGGACAAAAATGACTTTTGGAGATATTTATGAAAGCTATACATAGTCTGCTATTAAGCGGATTTAAAATTGATGGAAAAAATTTCCTAAAATCCATCATTAACTTCCCTATATCACAGTTAGGGAGTACCTATGACCTGGATTAGATATAATCGCCACACTCCCTGTCCAGTATGTAACGGCGATCGCCCTGACTGTCGCCAAAACACAACAACCGGCCTCATTCACTGTCGCAGCAACGAAGCCAACCCCAAAGACTACGTTTATCGTGGTCAAGACACCTGGGGATTTAATTTATGGGCATATAAACCAGATGCAGATGCTTGGACTAAAACAGTCACCAGTCGCCAGTCGTCAGTCACCAGTGACTCTTGGACAACCCCTAACAGTCAAACAAAGGTAAATCCTCGGTATCTAGTGGCAAAAACAGTCACCAGTCGCCAGTCACCAGTGACCAGTGACACTTGGACAAACCCTAACAGTCAAACAGAGGTAAATCCAAAGAAGCTTCTGCCTATCCCAGAAAGAGATAAGGTAATCAGGGAAATCTTGTCCCAACTAACCCTATCAGATGACCACAGGGAGGTTCTAAGAAATCGTGGAATAAGCGATCGCAAAATAGAAGAATCAAACTACCGCAGTGTCAAACAATGGCAAAAACTAACCTCACCTGTCACTAATAAACTCTCAGGGGTGAAATATGATGGATTAAGCTTAATTAACCACACTGATGGGATACTAATCCCAATTCCTAACGAAGATGGATTATACACCCATCTTAGGGTGAATGATCTGACCCCAGGAACCGAAAACAAGTATTACCCTCTGAGTAGTTCCAAGCGTGGGGTGAAGTACCACTTACCATCAGGGGAGCAACCCATCGGGGTGTATATGCCCCAGGAAGCACCTGAAAAACCAATAATAGGGCTTACTGAAGGTTTAGAATATAAACCCCTTCTAGCCTCATCTAACCTGGGGATTCCGATTATCGGAGCAAGTGGGGGGAACTTTGGCAGTAGCAGTGAGGCAATAGAGGATGCGATCGCATCAATCAAACAACGGTATGGATGGGAAAAACCCAAGTTCATCCTCTACGCCGACGCTGGTAGTGTCACCAATCCCAACGTAGTCATCCAATACGAAAAGTTAGGAAAAATTGTCCCTAATTTAAAAGTAGTTGATTGGGGACAATTAGCTGACAAAGAAAATGGATTAGATATTGATGAACTAGACGCTCAAACAATTGAGAAAGTTAAACTAGCTAGATCCTTTAGATTTAACCTTCAAGGAGAAGGAAATGTTAAACTAATTACCATCAAGCAGTTTATAAAAAGGGCTAAACTCCATCAGAAGAAAAGGTTAGACCCTCGCATTAAGAGAATCCAAGAGGACTTAAGAAGATTAACCTATAAACCTGACATAGAACTCACCGAAGATGATCTAGTTGATGGAAAATATTTACCCAGTGAGTTAATCATAGAACTCATGCCCAAACAGGGAATAATTAATCTAAAGAGTGCAAAAGGAAGTGGAAAAAGTCACCTGAACGAACAACTGATAAAAGAACTCAGAACAGAAGGATACAAAATCATATCTATCGTTGCTAGAATCGTTTTAGGAAGGGGACAGGCACAAGCCTGGGGGATAGAATGGCAGATAGATACTGATGACCCATTATGTAGACAAGTCAACCGATTAACCATCTATGAAAACCAAGCCACATTAGGATTATGCTTTGATTCTATTTGGAAATTATACCAGAGAAACTTAGAGAAAACAGCAATTTTCTTAGATGAATCTGAATTAGGATTAACTCACTTACTAGCATCATCAACTTGTAAAGAAAAACGTCCCTTGCTACTAAAATCATTTCAAAAGATTATCCATGAAGTGTTAGCCCTTAAAGGATTAGTGTTATTATCGGATGCTGACTTGACCGATGTAAGTGTAGATTATATTAGATCATTAGCTCCACCAACCACTCCTACATTTACCATAGTTAATCCTGAGAAGACTATAAGCTACAAAGCTTATATAATAAGTGAAAAGAAATGGGTTAAACAAGAAATACTTAATGCCATTGAAGCAGGAGAAAAAATCATTATAGCTACTGATTCCCAAGCAGAAGCAGAGAAAATGGAAAGGGAATTGAATAAACAATTCCCTGACAAAATAATCAATAGGATAGACAGTAAGACGGTAGAAGACCAATGGGGGAAAGATTATGTTGAAAGGGTAAATGAATCTATTAAAAAAGAAAGACCAGATATCCTAATTCATACCCCATCAATGAGTACAGGAACAAGCATTGATGGGAAAATAAATGGTACAATAGATGAAGAAGTAAAAAACTGGTTTGATAAAGTATTTGGGATATTTGTCGGGGTGCTAAACCCATCTCAATGCCGTCAATCATTGATGAGATACAGAGAAAACGTACCCAGATATATTTATATTAGAACCGTAGGAATGATAAGAGGAAATAGAAGTTTTGACCCAGTTGAAATTAATAAATCCCTGTTTGAGTACCATAAACAAGGGTTGGATATTTTCGACATTATTAAGACAATAGAAGTGTCAGATAATCGAGAATTACTGGAAAAATTAGCATTAATTCTAGACCCAGAAACAGGGCAATGGAATAACCCTCATTTACATACTTATTCCCAATTCAAAGCCCGTGATAATTTTGGATTAGCTAACCTCAGAGAAATATTCACCCAGGAATTGATGGATGAGGGGCATGAAGTAATAAAAATTAACACAAAAGGATGTGAAGTTTTATTAACAACCCAGGAATTTATAGATGGGGAAAAAGAGCAGGGTGAGGCCATTTATAGGGAAACATCGAGTGCGATCTCCACATCGAATAACATCTCTTTAGAACAAGCACAAGCCATAATGAGAAAAGCAACGGCTACGGTAGCAGAAAGGTATGAGGCAACCAAAGCCTTTATCAGTGAAGAAATATCAGGGGTTGAGTTAACCACTGAGTTTATCAATGAGTATATTGTCAAAGACAGACGGCGATCGCTAAATGCCATTAAACTATGCTGGAAACTCTTAAATCCCGAAGCTGCCTTATATTATGACGAGAAGGAGTACCGCCACCAATTTAGGCAATTTGCCATTCATGAGATAGTGTACCTCCCTGATATTAGGGCTTATTACCCCCTAGTAAAAGAATTAACAGATCTGGGGATACTTGAAGTGATAGCCAACCCAGATAAAGAATATACTCAAGGTGATTCCTGGTTAGAAGAGTTGAAGCAAAAATGCTTATGGAGACGACATCGGTTGCATAGGTTGTTCAATATCATTGTCACCAAAAACACTCAGGCAGTTCACTTACTAAGTCGGTTCCTAGAAAAAATTGGGTTAGGGTTAACCTGTGACCAAAAACGAGTAGAGGGGGAACGGGTAAGAACCTATAAACTCAACCCTAAAAAACTGAATAATCCTGACCGAAAAGCCATCTTAAACGCCTTCGATCTTAAATGGAGTCAAACCAAGACTAGCTATGGTTTAGAGGGTGTCACAGAACTTCCCCGAAATCGCAAGTCAGATAACCAACAGGAAGCTTCTGTGACAGTAGCCAATAATGAGGTAACTTACAATGACTATCCAACAGGTGAATGTCCCTCTTCGATAGATATGGACCGGGGAGAAACCCCTCAAAACGAAGGGTCAAACGAGAAGGGTCAAACCGAGACTGGGCATGGTCTAGAAGGTGTCACAGAACTTGCCCGAACATCGTATACAGATAACCAACAGGAGACTTCTGTGACAGAAGCATTAAAACTAGAAAACGATAAACCATTTTGGTGGGCTAAAGATAGCGATCGCTATTCACCAGAATTTGAGGTAAAAGTTCATACAGCGTATTGGTGGTTATTAGCGGCCTCGACTTTTGAGGAGCTAGAACAAGCTAAGGTGAGAATAACCCAGTTAAGTCAAAACTTAGGTTGGGGAAGCCATCAACTTCTGAACTGGTTGTTTGAGAGGATGTCAGATGAAGCGATCGATTATGTTGAATCATTAATGGCAATTTAGGGAAAAACTAAGGATCGTTAAACAAGGAGTGTACACTCGTTTTCAGAGGATTTCCGAGTGAGGGGTTCGGAGTTGAATAACGACTCAAAAGTAGTATCCTTGTGACTCGCTGTTTGTAGTATGAAGAGTTAAGGTTTTTGCCAGATTAAGGAATATCTCCAGAATGGATGTCTTGGAAGGCTAAAGTAAGGCAGAAATGACCTTACGTTTTGGAAAGACGAATATCTGATTATTGGCTTTATGCTCGTTTATTTGGCAATTATGTGTGGTGTGTGAGTTGGTAGAGAAGCATTGGGAGTCGAAACACGGCAAGACTCCCAGATGCCTTTCTTCATTAGAAGACCTTTCTACTTATAGTACGATTGCCTTCTCCCCCTATTTATATTGTATTAATTACCAACAAATAAGACAATAAGAGTGATCGCTCTAAAAACAACTAGGAGAAGACCATCCTAATACAAGGACTGTGAAGGAAAACTATGAATTAATGAAAGAGGAAATGAAATAAATGCTCAATCTTTATTTCTCACGTTTTATTGTTTCATTAATCTCTCAGTGGGGGAAAAAGCCAGGCAAATAGTTAGACTCACCCAAACGGCGATCATCGAAAACCCTCATCAGGAATACGTCTTAACTATTCACCTTTGGCTTTTTTTATAGGTTATGACTGGCTTTTTGTAGCATGAAGAGTTAAGCTTTCCATTAAGACATTAAAGACTAATTATCCTGATCTTTTTGAGAAAATAAGATGGAATCGAGTTCAGTCCAAAGAAATGAGGTGTATTCAGGGGGATGGATCATGTAATTTTTGAAGATTTGGTAATGAACCCAGTAAACGACACAGTGTTCAATCCGAGAAGGGGTAAGTATAATGGCTTCTTCAGAACGATAAGATTCTCGAAATAAATCAACAATTTCTGACATTTCAGGAACCATAAAAGCCTCAACTAAAGCTGTCTGTTCGGGGGAAGTATAGTCAGCTAAAAAAGTATCGAAGTTAGTTTTAAATTGAGAAATTAAAGGATAATAATCTTCTCTTTTACGTTGTAGTAGCTGCGCTGATAAGCTATGAGGACGCAAAGCCTCACACATAATATAGGATTCTTTATAAACATTTCTAAATTTATAGAGAGCTACTGAAAAAGATTTTTTACCACCTCGAAACTGAGAAATTAACTTGTCTAAAAAAGTGGGCTTTTCTTCTTCTTTAACTAAGGGATGGAGGGAACGAGGGGCAGGAGTTGGCTTTTTGATTTTAGTGAGAGAACCAAAACCTTTTTTCTTCTTTCTTTTGGCCATAAGATAGTAATTAATCCTCTAGAAAAGTCTCAACAAAAGCTTTAATTTTTTCGGAATCTTTACCTCGATTATGAGTACGAGTATTAGAAACATTACAATTAGAATGAAGTTGTTCTATTGGTGATTTATATTCCTCTTGAAACTCAAGTGCTACTTTACGGTGAATACCAAAATAAGTCTCTAAAAAACAAGTATTAATGGCCCAAGTTTGGTCAGGATTATCTTTATTCCATTGAGTAACAGCATCAAGAACTTTTTTGGCTTTATTTTTAGCAGCCCCCTTGAGTCCACGAGTTTTACGAGTTGTTTGACTGGTTTTTTGTTGAGTCTTCTTTTGAGAGATAGAACTGGGAGTATTAGTATCAATAGGTAAGGATAGTTGTTCGCCTAAAATCACTTGCCTGACAGTTTCAAATCGTTTAACCGTTTCTTTAAGGTGCTGATTCTCTTGTTGTTGATTATTAATTTGGTTGTTTAACTGAGTTATTTGTTGAGACAGAAAATCATTCTCCTTTTGAAGTTTATTAATACTTTCTTGTAATTGTTGGATTTGTATTTCATCATCCCTATTCTCAGCTTGAGGGGGCGTTTGTGTGGGGTCGGCATCTGGTTTAGCCAACTGTTGAGTTAATAAAGCGATGGTTTGTGCCTGATGATGTATAGTTTCATAAATCATCTCCTGGGAGCCAAAGATAACTTTTTGTGGAGATTTGATGGAATCAACATGATCATTATTTTGTTGAGTAGATGGTGTTGAAGGAAGAGAACGTAATTGTTTACCTGCCCATTGAAGAAGGCCATGAAGTATTTTGGAGGGTTCTCCATCAAGATTAAGCTGTTTACCAATTTCTGTTAACCGCTTTCGGTCATCATCAAAAACTAAAGAAGGTTCCGATTCTTTTGTAATTGTATAATCACCAGTAGTTTGTCGATAAAAATCCATTAGTGCATCAAGATCATCAAAGGGGAGATGAGCGTGAATGGCTTGAGTAATGTAAGGTTGGCAATGATTATCAATGTAACTAGGGGTCTGGTACAGTAACTCTTGTACGTCAGGATGCTGTCTAAGTTTTTGCACAGACTCAACCACAACAGAAGTATCAATCAACGTTTTGAGGGTTGATTTAGCACCTAAACCCGTCGGGGAAAAAGTAACAGTAAAGGGATCATCAGAAGCTTTGAAGGTTCCCGACTTAATCAACTCAGCAGGAGAACGACCTGTAACCGCCATTAAAGCAGCAACTAAAACTGTATAACCATCACTAGTGAACATTTCGGATAAGCTTGTCTTTAAGGATTCTTGTAACTGATGATCAATAAAATCAAATAATGGTGATTCTTTCGTCTCTGTTTCAGGTTGAGGGTTTTGAGGTTGATTCCATTCGTCTGGTTCAGTTATTACTACTTTACCTGTATAATATTGTTCATCGGAAAAAGGAAATTCAGTCAATTTAACCCCTTTATCTCCCAATCGGTTGCCTTCTTCATCTACTAAATAATAATGAAAGTAATGGGGAGTAGCAGGGCTGTTAGGAGCTACCTGTTCATGGAGGACGTGACCTAAATAGTTTTGTAAGAAACGGTGTTCATGACGGAATTCAGGACAGAAAAAGTGGACAGCAATCGCCCCATAAACACCCCTTAAGCGATGAACAGAAACATAATTCTTACCAGGAATGACAGGAACTATATCTGTCTCCTGAAATAGTTTTTGAACCACTCGGTTAACCTGTACATTAAACCCCTTAACCTGATTACTTTGGCTACTAAAGTTTTGAAGCTTAGCCACAG
>NZ_JARVCN010000158.1:0-7890 GCF_038442745.1 Crocosphaera sp. Alani8 | reverse complement strand
TCTTTGTCCCCTAACTTTCGGCGAGTCCCCCCAGACTTTTTGAGAAGCTTCATTCAATCAGTCTAAGAGAACTACCACGACTCATCCGACAGGTAAAATCACTTACAGAACAATTGGGCCTATCTGGGTTAAAAGTATTACTGGTTCGGTTCCAATCTTCTCTTGTTGCTGGACGGGAGGTAATTTCTCCTTGTTGGGAACGAGATATCAGTAACCACATTTTTCCGTGTCTCTCACAAAAAAACTCTTCTAACCAAACGTTCTGATTCACGCAAATAGGTTGCTGTTTGGCTAAAAATTTGGCTTTTTTAAGAGGAAGTTTAAATCCTTGTTGAATTTCTGCTGTTCCTTCATAAAAAAGAAAATGTTTAGGCCCTCCCATCCTCCACAACCAACTAGAACAGTGGGGACAGTAAAATTTAGTTGTTTTTTTCCTTCGACTTCTTCTATTTGGCATACTCGGTTGGCTTGATTACTTTATTTGCCTTGCATATATTCCATGTTAGTGGTGTCGTGTTGGCTTTAATGTTAGTTTTGATGTTAGTTTTAGAGTCAGTTTTCCTCTGAGAAAAGGCAATATTGAAAATTTCTACTAAATGCTTGACAAGCTTGAAAGCTTGTTCTAACGTGGTTGGCGTTACATAAGTAAATACTAGGTATTTAGATATCATCATCTAGAGTAACGATAGATAATCACCTATCACCTCTTCTCTAGCCTTCTGGCTATAGGCGACGAGAGACAGACACCACAGAGTGCGTTTCCGAGTCTTGGAATAGGGGAATTGCTCTACCTTTTTTTACCGATAAAGCAAAAAACTCGAATAAGTAGCCGATGTTTACTCCTGTTAAGTAGCACCCACAAAATCTCAGTTTGACAGTTGATGATTTTGTTTATTTCTAACAAGCTTTAAGACTTACGTAGTAGTCCCCAGGCGTGGAGATATTGATCCATAAAGGCACCTTAGCTCCAACTTTAGCTACAGTATATACCTTAGTTAGCGTAGGTAGAATCCTTGAATCCTTCATTGCTTGAGCAGACTAAGTAACCTTAGTTTTCTTACCATAACTGTTGTTTATTGGGAGTATTTCACCATGATGTTAGTCGACCTTAGAAACCTGTACAAGAGCCAACTTATCAAACACGGAGTAGCTGAATCGAAAGCTGAACAAGCTTCAGAAAACCTTTCTATTCAGCAGCTACAAATCGTGATGCAAATTTGGAAAGACTTTAATTTAGCAGTTAATCAATCTCAGCAAGTTACTAGTTTACAACAAGTCGATAGAGACTATTAAAAACTTCTTTATTATTGAGTTTGAACATTGTCTACTTTTCTGGTACTTCTTTGCTTTTGAGTTTGTGAACCTCCACTTTTTTTACGATTATGCAGAATCTTGTTAATCAATCTCACATTATCAATGATTTTTTAGACGCTCATCCTTCCGCTGAATGTAAGATAAAACGTTTCATTGATATTGTTGGGAGTTTAATCGGCCTAGCTATTTTAGCCGTACTATTAATTCCCATTTCAGTGGCAATTGTCATTGATAGTCCAGGTCCCGTATTTTTTACACAAACTCGGTGTACTTTGCTAGGAAAACACTTCCGTATTGTTAAGTTTCGCACCATGTGTTCCGATGCAGAAAACCTTAAACTTTCTGTACAAAATCAAGTTGATGGGCCATTTTTTAAAAATGATAGTGATCCTAGAATAACTCGAGTCGGAGCCTTTCTAAGACGAACCAGTCTGGACGAACTACCTCAATTTTGGAATGTACTAAAAGGAGACATGAGTCTAGTGGGAACTCGTCCCCCAACCCTTGATGAAGTTGCCCAGTATCAACCATCAGACTGGCAAAGACTAAGAGTGAAAACTGGGATAACAGGAGAATGGCAAGTCAGTAAGCGTTCATCCGTATCCTCTTTCGAGGAAGTTTTTAACTTAGATCTAGACTATCAAAAGAAATGGAGTGTTATATACGATGTCCAACTCATCGTCAAAACTGTTTTGGTTTTAATCACTAAAAAAGTTAGTGCTTACTAAAGACACCCTAACTAAACTTTTTAATGCTTGGCGAGCTTTAATTAGTTTGCCACTAATCTTATTCACTAACTTTATCTAGTAGTTCCCTTATAAAACCTTTAGTTCCCACGTTGAATCTTAACCCATTGTTTTACCTATTACTTATCTCAAAACGACTATGGCTAATATTAACTTCAATCAGATTGGAAGCATCAACGATGGTACTAATTTTTACAGACCCACAAATGTTCAATTTGGTTCCGATGGACGACTTTATGCAACGTCAATCATAGGAATAATTAATGCCTTCACAGTGGAGAAAAATGAAAACGGGCAATATATCATAGTCGATACAGAACAATTAACCCTTCCAAACGGTGAAGACGTTGTCAAATCAATTCTTAATCACAATGACGATGGAACAGTCAATCTAAATGAACAAAACCGCCTAGTTACGGGTCTTGTTGTAGCAGGCACAGCCGATAATCCAGTGCTTTACGTGTCTTCTGCTGATCCTCGTCGTGCGGCGAAAGAAGACAAAAACCTCGACACCAACTCAGGGGTTGTCACCAGAGTTACCTGGACAGGAACTGAATGGGAAGCCTTAGACATTGTTAGAGGATTGCCTCGTTCTGAAGAAAGCCACTCGATTAATGGTCTATCACTCAATGCAGATGGGACAAAGCTGCTTTTGAATGTCGGAGGTAATACAAACAACGGCGCACCTTCGGCCTTCTTTGCTTTTTCCTCAGAATATGCCCTAACAGCAAGTGTTCTAGAAATTGACCTCGCAGATATAGAACAACGCCCCATCCTCACCGATCCCAACGGTGGACAAAACAACACATCTCGTCAGTATGTTTACGATTTACCAACTCTTGACGATCCGAACATCCCTAATGATGGAGTAAGAGAAGATGCCAACGGTCTAGACACAGCCGGGCCTTGGGGTGGAAACGATGGACTTAACCAGGCTGTTTTACCAGCAGACGCACCCCTACGAATTTTTGCTGATGGCCTGCGCAACAATTACGACCTTGTTAGAACCACTAATGGGATTTTTACTATTGACAATGGCTCCAACGTAAATGTAGGAGCGTCTCCCGTTGATGCGGCGGGAATAACTACCGGCGAGCCAGGTGCAGGAGAAGCAACCAACACTATTGTTGCAAAAGGAGCAGGGGATAACGAACCTCTTTTCCGATTGATAGACGGTGGCTACTACGGTCATGGTAATCCAACTCGTTCCAATCAAGACCTAGCCTGGACTGTTTATGCCATTGACGGTCTAGGTAATGGCATTCCTGATCCATCTTTATCAGTCAACTCTGTTCCCGATATTTCTGCCCTTGTCCCCATAGGAGTTGATATTCCAGAGGGATTTCTCATCCACCCCAGTAAGTTCACAGATGATCCAGACCGTCTGAAACAGTCAGGTGTTACCGTATTAGCTAAAAACGCCGATGAAACATCAGGCATTGAATTGCCAATCGCCACGCTTGGTAAGGAATTCGCCTCCACCAATGGGGTTATACAGTACAAAAGTAATGCTTTTGATGGTGCTTTACAAGACGCCCTAATCGCTACAGATTTGTCTGGTCAAGTCACGGTTCTTAACCTTAATAATGATGGATCTGCCCTAGAACCATTAATTGATCCAGGGGACGATGAAGAGCTTGGGACTAATGATGACATTATGTTGTCAGAAGACGGAATTTACACTATCATCGATGGGATTTCTAGCGCACTCGATATTACAGAAGGGCCAGACGGTACGCTTTGGGTTGCCTCACTATTTGGGGGAGAAATTGTCGTTTATGAACCCACAAACATTGACTTTGGACCAGATCTCGATGTTGATAATGATGGCCTTGATAATGCTGTTGATCCATTTATTCGCGATGCGAATAACGGTCGTGATGTTATTTTGTCTCCAGGACAAACCCTAGAATGGGATCTCGATGAGGATCTGGATGGAAACTTACCAGGGCCGGGGGGATATGCCGCAGGACTAACAGGATTATTGATTAATGGAGTTGACGATCTTGAGAATAATACATCCTTCGGTAATGTTAAGTTTGTCACAGCTTCCGGGGGCGGTACAGTAGTTATTGAAGAAGTTTCCAATGGTGATCCTTTTACAGGAAACAACGATGGTGAATTTCTCTTTCATACTGGATTAACCATTGACCCAGATGTGGAAATATTTACGGTCAAATGGACGGTTAATAACCCTGCAGGAGATCCCAATTCTACCTTTAACGATCAGTTTCAACAAATTGGTGGTTATCTAAGTACGGGAGATCAAAGTAATTACCTCAAAATTGTCGCAACTCCTGGCCGACCCGATGGAGAAATCCAAGTTTTTCTTGAGAATAATGATACAGGAATACAAAATCAATTTCTACAAGCAGACAATATCTTTACTGAAAGTCAACTGTTTTTAGGGGCTGAGATTGAGTTTGGGTTAGAAATTGATCGTACACTGGGGACATTCATTCCTCAAGTAACTTATCAGACCAATGGGGGTAGTCAATCCATAATCGGAACCCCAACTAACTTAACAGGAACAAACGTCTGGGATGTTATCCAAGGGAACTATACAGCACCAGGAGATTCTGCACCCACGGGACTGGCTGTTGGACTTTTCTCCACTAACGCCGGCCAGCCCCAAGCAAATACTTTTTCAGCTACTTTTAAAGGGATAGAAGTTTTTGCTGAAGATGTATTAGTAACACCAACAGCTCAACTTTCGATTGACGACATAATTGTTAATGAAGGCGATGGAACAGCAACTTTTACTGTAACTTTATCGGGCCCAGTCAACGAAGAAGTAACCGTAGATTATAACAGTGCAAACGGAACAGCGATTGCCGGTAATGACTATACAGCAACCAGTGGAACCCTTGTATTTTCGGCAAATACCAGCACTCAAACACTAACAATTCCTGTTGACATTACTGATGATAATCAAACAGAAAGCAACGAAACCTTCACTGTTAATCTCAGCAATGTGTCTGGTGCAGCGGAGATTCTTGAAGGAGAAGGAACAGGGACAGCCACCATTATTGACAACGATTCACTAACACCAACAGAACTTGCTGAACTTTCGATTAACGACATAATTGTTAATGAAGGCGATGGAACAGCAACTTTTACTGTAACTTTATCGGGCCCAGTCAACGAAGAAGTAACCGTAGATTATAACAGTGCAAACGGAACAGCGATTGCCGGTAATGACTATACAGCAACCAGTGGAACCCTTGTATTTTCGGCAAATACCAGCACTCAAACACTAACAATTCCTGTTGACATTACTGATGATAATCAAACAGAAAGCAACGAAACCTTCACTGTTAATCTCAGCAATGTGTCTGGTGCAGCGGAGATTCTTGAAGGAGAAGGAACAGGGACAGCCACCATTATTGACAACGATTCACTAACACCAACAGAACTTGCTGAACTTTCGATTAACGACATAATTGTTAATGAAGGCGATGGAACAGCAACTTTTACTGTAACTTTATCGGGCCCAGTCAACGAAGAAGTAACCGTAGATTATAACAGTGCAAACGGAACAGCGATTGCCGGTAATGACTATACAGCAACCAGTGGAACCCTTGTATTTTCGGCAAATACCAGCACTCAAACACTAACAATTCCTGTTGACATTACTGATGATAATCAAACAGAAAGCAACGAAACCTTCACTGTTAATCTCAGCAATGTGTCTGGTGCAGCGGAGATTCTTGAAGGAGAAGGAACAGGGACAGCAACTATTACTGACAACGATCAATCTCCTGCTGATCTGGGGGTTCTCTACAGACTCAATGTAGGAGGAGAGACAGTTGCCGCTCCAGATGGGGACATTCCCTGGGTCAACGATGGTGACTTTCTAACCAACACCAACACCAAGACTAATGGACCGAGGGGTGGTAACGTGGATCTGAGTAGTCCCACCATCCCAGCAGGAGCTGACCTGGATACCATGTACCGCACTGTTCGCTTTGATCCAGATAAATCAGATGCCAACATCACCTATGACTTTGACGTACCATCGGGGACTACGGTGGAGGTCCGATTCCTCCTCATGGAGTGGTGGGGTTTTGGGGCTATTGGCTTCCGGAGCTTTGACATTGGTATTGAAGGAGCTGTACCGAGTTCACTGGACGACATCGATATATCTGCCTTAACAGGAGGGAAGACAAACAAGGGTGTTGTGGTGTCTCATACCCAAACTATCGAAGATGGAGAGTTAAACATAGAATTACTCCACGGCAGTGACGGGAATCCTTGGATCTCAGGCATTGAAATTATTAACGTCGGCGAAGCTCCACCCACTGTCTCTGTCGCCAATTTAGAGGTGAACGAAGTAGCAGGAACTGCTGACGTAACAGTAAGTCTCTCAGAAGCTTTGAGTAACCAGATAGAAGTTGATTATTCCACCAGTGACAGCACAGCAACAGCAGGAAGCGACTACACCGCAACCAGTGGAACATTAGTATTTGAGGCGGGACAACAACAGAAGACCATTAGCGTCCCCATAAATCCAGATGCCCTATTTGAAGGAGATGAAAGCTTTGAGGTGGTTCTCAGCAACTTAGTTGGAGAAGCGGTTCTTGAGAATGGGGGAACAGGAATAGTCACAATCATCGACGACGATCCTGCACCGGTTCCCATTTCCATCAATGACATTGTCGTATCAGAACAGGATGGGACAGCTACCTTTACCGTAAGTCTTTCTGAAGCCATTAACCAAGAATTTACTATTGATTATGCCACCAGTGATGGAACAGCTACAGCAGGGAGCGACTACACCGCCACCAGTGGCACATTAACTTTTGCTGCTAATAGTACTAGCCAAACCGTTACCATCGATATTCTTGACGATAGCGAGCTGGATCCTAATGAAAGCTTCACAATTAGCTTGAGCAACCCTAGTGCTAACGAAGTTGTGGCTTTGGGAAAATCAGTGGGGGAAGCTATTATTGTTGATGATGAACAGTCTTCATCTGGGGTTCTCTACAGACTCAATGTAGGAGGAGAGACAGTTGCCGCTCCAGATGGGGACATTCCCTGGGTCAACGATGGTGACTTTCTAACCAACACCAACACCAAGACTAATGGACCGAGGGGTGGTAACGTGGATCTGAGTAGTCCCACCATCCCAGCAGGAGCTGACCTGGATACCATGTACCGCACTGTTCGCTTTGATCCAGATAAATCAGATGCCAACATCACCTATGACTTTGACGTACCATCGGGGACTACGGTGGAGGTCCGATTCCTCCTCATGGAGTGGTGGGGTTTTGGGGCTATTGGCTTCCGGAGCTTTGACATTGGTATTGAAGGAGCTGTACCGAGTTCACTGGACGACATCGATATATCTGCCTTAACAGGAGGGAAGACAAACAAGGGTGTTGTGGTGTCTCATACCCAAACTATCGAAGATGGAGAGTTAAACATAGAATTACTCCACGGCAGTGACGGGAATCCTTGGGTCTCAGGCATCGAGATTGTTTCAGTGTAAGTGTAACCACTTACCAGAGGCTTTGGACTTTAGCTAACCGCCGAGAAGCCCCGCACTATAAACGAGGGGGATTTATCAAACCGTAGGTGAGTACCCCCGATGTTTTAGTGTCGGGATGATAGGCGGTAAAAAGGGAGGGTTCGATGCCCTCCCTTTTTACAAATAATTTATTGGGGCTTATCTTGTCCTTCAATGTATTTTTTAAGAACTGATATAGTAACACCACCACATGAAGCAATAAAATAAGACTCATTCCATAAAACCTTTTTCCAATATATCTTGTTAAGCTGGCGTGGGGACACGAATACCTGAAAGCCTTACCAGATGACGAAAAGAGGC
>NZ_JARVCN010000157.1:0-7894 GCF_038442745.1 Crocosphaera sp. Alani8 | reverse complement strand
GTTGGGAAGCCCACGCTATACTGCTCTTAGCAGTTAGCGTGGGAGGATGTCACGTATTATCTGTAAAAGAGACTTCAATAATAGATAAATCATCGTCAAACTTTCCTTTTATATGACAGGATTGAAGGTACCCAATCAACCAGTCTAGATTAGTTGCATTGTCTTTTTGATAAGCTCGAACCATTGATAGAAAATTATTTAATCCCATTAGAGTTCCATCCTCTTGTTCTATTTCATAAATACCGTCGCTGAAAATATACAATTTGGATGAACTATCAACAAATAAAGAACTATTTGTATATTTTGCTCCAGGAAACATTCCCACTGGTAAACCAGGAGTTTTCAGTTTAGTTTCTACAACTTCTTGATCCAAGTTCTGGGTCAATAAAATAGCAGGAGGATGGCCAGCACTAGCATAAACCAATTCGCGATCTTTGCAATTATAAACCCCGTACCAAATAGTAAAGTATTTGTCATTTGTTTCGGTCATTTGGAAAGTTTTGTTAAGTTCAGTTAGAACTTGATTAGGTTGATAATAATCAACTTGACTCAAATTTTGAGAACGAAGTAAATTAATAACAGCTAAAGCGGGTAAAGCGGCCCGAAGTCCATGGCCCGAAACATCCAAAAGATAGAGGGCTAAATGATCTTTATCTAACCAAAAGTAGTCAAACCCATCTCCCCCTAACTGACTCGAAGGAAGAAAACGAGAATCAATGGTTAAAAAAGGATTTTGAATAGGTTTAGGTAAAATAGAGCTAACATATTCTGCTGCTTCTGTTAATTCAGCTTCTAAAAGTTGTTTTTGTTCCGTTAAATCTTGGCTCAATTGATGCAATCTTAAACCTGCTCTAATTCTAGCAATAAACTCGTTCATTTCGATTGGTTTGCAGAGAAAATCGTCGGCCCCTGCATCCAAACCCTTAACTCGGTCTTCCACCGATCCCAAAGAAGTCAGTAAAATAAAAAAAGTAGTGGCTAAATCAGGAATACTCTTCACTTGATAACAAACCTCCAGTCCACTCATTCCGGGCATAACCCAATCGCAAATGATCATCGCTGGATATAACTCTTTAGCCTTGATTAATCCTTCTTCTCCCTCCCCTGCGCATACCACATCATAACCCTCGCGTTTCAGGGTTCTCTCTAAAAGTAGGCGAATACTTTGGTCATCATCAATCAATAAGATTTGAACCATAATTGACAGTTGTGAGGAGTTTGAGTAAGAATTAGGGCAAGAAATCTCAACCCAGTCCAACAATAACCTAAATACTATTTTAGGAGTCGAGGGCAACAAAAACAGAAAACTCCCAGCAATCTTGTAACAATCCAGGTAAACTGGAGCTAGTAATTTGGATCAGGGATTAGCTATCCCTATTCTATCTGTGTCAGCTGTAGTTGATTGTAGAGGCTTTGAATCCTTGAGCGTCCCGCAACACATTTCGTTCAAAGTAAAGAGCGACCTAAAAGCGTTAGATGAGGTTTTAGGTCACTTTGACAACATGAATCAACCCTGGATACCCAAAAAAGATTGGCTACAATGTCAACTAGCCTTAGCAGAAGGTTTCACCAACGCAGTTCGACACGCTCATAAGAACATTTCTGATGAAGTTTTTGTAGAAATTGAAATCAAGCTGACTTCTGATCGCTTAGAGATGAGAATTTGGGATCAAGGACCGTTTTTTGACCTGAAAGGGTTTCTCAAAGCCAATGCTAAAGAGGATAACCGTTTTGCTGGCCATGGCCAGGGACTTCCTATATTGCAAAAAATAGCTGCCCAACTAAGTTACGAACGCACAGAGGATGAGCGAAACTGTTTATTGATTATCAAAAACTTTTTCTTTCCTTAAGCTGATCGTACAATATTAGTATGTTTAATGTAAATTCTATCGTTTCCAGCGAATGGCTCGTTGGTCAAATCTCTAACCCTAACCTTGTTATTATCGATTGTCGCTTCCGTTTAGGAAACCCTAATTGGGGATATGAACAGTATCTCAGCAGTCATATTCCAGGGGCTTATTATTTAAACTTAGATCAAGATTTATCTTCTCCCGTTAGCACTCATGGTGGCCGTCACCCTCTCCCCACTGCTGCAATTTTTGCGAAGAAATTAGAGTCTATGGGCATAACTTTGGGGGAAACCTTGGTTATCGCTTACGATGACCTCCGGTTTGCTTTTGCTGCCCGTCTGTGGTGGTTACTCCGTTACTTTGGTCACGATAAAGTAGCTGTTTTGGACGGGGGTTGGCCAAGTTGGCAAACTCTTAACTATACGGTAGAAAATACTACTCCATCCCCACAACCAGGAAATTTTGTACCCCATATTCACAATAGCTGGACCGTGGATATTGAAACCCTCAAGCAACGCAAAGATTTGTCTGATGTTATTGTAATTGATTCGCGAGACAGCGATCGCTATCGAGGAGAAAGAGAACCCATTGACCCCATAGCCGGACATATTCAAGGGGCAGTTAATTCCCCTTGGAAGGACGTTACTAACGAAGAAGGTTTATTTTTACCTGAAGCTAAACAAAAAGCCTTGTGGGCTAATTTAGAGGGAGCTAAGGAAATTATTGTTTACTGCGGTTCAGGAGTTACTGCTTGTGTCAATCTTTTGTCTATGGAATCAATAGGAATAAAAACAGCAAAATTGTATCCCGGGGGTTGGAGTGATTGGTGTTCTTACTGGGTTAAAAGCTAATTCCTTGGATTTACTTAGATAGAATCCTTCCTAGAAATTAGTAAACTTTTAAGGTAAAATTTAAGTTAAGTAACCTTACTAAATTAAACAATTAAGCTACTTATCTATTTCTTTATTTTTATTTATACTTAGGTCTCAATTTTATGGATGCTACGAATACTTGTGTGTGTCAGAAAGAGCGTCTTTCTATATTTGTTGATGGGAATAATATGTTTTATGCTCAGCAAAAAAACGGTTGGTTTTTCGATCCAAGGAGGGTTTTAGATTATTTTACCAACGATCCTCATGTTTATTTAATTAATGCTTTTTGGTACACCGGACTAAAAGATTCTCAGGATCAAAGAGGTTTTCGGGACGCTTTGATTAGTTTGGGTTATACAGTAAGAACAAAAATTTTAAAGGAATACTACGACGATACCTCGGGAAGATACTCTCAAAAAGCTAATCTCGATATTGAAATTGTAGTGGATATGTTTAATACTGTGGATCAATACGATCGAGTTATTTTGTTTAGTGGAGATGGGGATTTTGAAAGGGCGATCGAATTGTTGAGATCGAAAAATACTCACATTACTGTTGTTTCTACGGAGGGGATGATCGCAAGGGAGTTACGCAATGCTACTGACCGCTATATTGACTTGAACGATATCAAAGATAGTATAGAAAAGCAAGATTACTGACTAACCGATGATTATGGACTCTTCCAAAAAGAAACGCAGGGGTTCCCTCGCTAAAAAAGTTGATAGTGAAGTGGAAAAAATTATTTATAAAGTAATGACAAACGAGGGGTTAGAGCAAACTATTGCTAGAGCAGTAATCAAAGGGTTGATTGTTCTAATTCGACGCTATTTATGGCTTGGGGTAGTGGGTATTTTACTATTGTTAATAGTACAGTCTATTTTAATTAGTTTATCCCTCAAGTTTATCTTAGACTAGAGTATTTTATAAAAATTTTTAGAGCTATGTAATGTTATTTTTTATCCCTGATTTGTGATTTCTTCCACCCTATAAATAGTACTCAAATAACCTTTGGAAACACGAAAAAAAATAATTTACAATGGGCTAATAATAGTCTAAACTACTTTGGTAAATCTGTAGCATCGCAGCGAATTTCTACCATGAAACCATCAGGATCATAAAAATAGATTCCTTTTCCCGTGGGGCGACTAACCGGCCCGTGATCGATGATAATATTGTTACTTTTTAAAACTTCTACAGCTTGAGAAAATAGATCTGGTTCAATGTGAAAAGCTAGATGATTTGCTCTAGTAAACTGTTGTTTTGGATCGGCGTTTGGAGGTAATAAATTTGGTTCCCAAAATAGGTCTAATACCAATCCGTCAGGGGTAATAAAATTGGCAACTTTTCCCTGAGCAACTAAATCTTTTAGGGTACTAGGAACTTCGTCCCCTGTTAATTCGTGAAGTCCTAAAATTTCGCCATAAAAGTGACGAGAATCTTGCATATTCTTGACATTTAAAGCGATGTGGTGAACTCGCTTTAGGCTTCCTATATCTAATCCCTGAGTAATTTGAGTTTGTTGCATTGGCATAAAATAATATACTGTAATCAGTATTAATATAACAAAAAATATCTAAAGCTGTTTGTATAAACTATGAAAAATGTGGAGGAGATAAGATGTGCTGAGCAACCGGCCAAAAAAGATTAAAAACTAGACAAATGTTTACTCGGGTGATTCCCCTCCCACACTAATTCCAGTGTAAAAAATCTCTGCTCCATCAATAATTAACGCCATCATAGATGCACCAGATACATCAGCATCATAAATGATTGCTTTTGTTAGATTAACGTTGTCGAGAATGCTACTATTAAGAGTAGCATTGGTAAGCATAGAAGAGGTGAGATTAGCTCCTTCTAAATTAGTTCCTGTGAGATCAGCACCTTCCAGGTTAGCTTCTGTTAAGTTAGCCCCTTTTAGGTTAGCATCTCTGAGATCTGCACCAATCAAATGAGCTGCGGTTAGATTAGCACCAGATAAATCGCAACCTTGACATTCTCTAGTAGATAATAACTGTTGGATATGATCGGGATTAGCTGCTTTAATATCAGGATTAAATAAGATAGGAGTGAGTAGTCCTAAAATAGCAACAATTGATGGTTTCATAGGTTGTCCCCAAAAAATAAATTTGGTGATAGATTATTATAAGTATGGTGACGACATTGATAAATAGTGAGTTCCTGCAATTAAAGTCAATATCCGTGATGTTTTTGAACTTTTTTCTACTATTTTATCATTGATATTCTCTTGAATTTTGAAATAGTAATTGAAGTTAAATAGGGTTAAAAATTAAAAAAAACAAAGCTTTTGAATTATTGAACTTTTTATCTTTTACTATTTACAATAAAGAAACCCCAATTTAAGGAATGCTCAGATGATAGAAAAAGATATAACTATTGATATTGCCACTTACATTGATCATTCTCTGCTCAATCCCACCGCTACCCCAGAAAATATAGAACAATCTTGTAAAGAGGCGCAATATTTTGGCTTTCCTGTAATTTGTGTTTATCCTAGTGCCGTGTCTCAAGCAGTTAAATTAGTTCACGATAAAAAGATTGCTGTGTGTACTGTTATCGGCTTTCCTACGGGGGCAAATACCTCATCTACTAAACTATATGAAGCTCAAGAAGCAGTAGAAAATGGTGCCACAGAACTGGATATTATGCTTAACTTAGGCTTATTAAAAGCGGGAAATTCTGAGGCTATTTATAACGAAATTTCCGCCATTTGTGAAGCTACAGGAAAGACTATTAAAGTAATTTTAGAAACCAATTTATTAACAGATACAGAAAAACAGTTAGCAGCAGAAATTTCTATGGATGCAGGAGCAAATTACCTCAAAACTAGTAGCGGTTGGTTTGGGGGTGCAGTGGTGTCTGATGTGCGTTTTCTTAGTCAAATAACCGAAGGAAAAATAGGGATTAAAGCATCGGGAGGAATCAAAACTTTAGAGCAAGCTTATGCTTTAATAGAAGCAGGAGCGACTCGTTTAGGGACTTCTCATGGTGTGGCTTTAGTGCAGAGTCAAAATGGATAATTTTCTTATTGCTTTGATTATCTTGTTAGGAGTATTTATTCAAAGTCTTTCTGGGTTTGGTTTAGGGTTGTTTGTTATGCCGTTACTAACGTTAATTATTGATGTTAGAGTTGCTTCTCCCCTGATGAATTTGATTGCATTATTAACCTTACTAATTATCTCTTTTTATTATCGAAAACAATTAGAATTTAAAGGGATTTTGGGATTAGTTGTTGCTTCTGGTTTAGCCATTCCTTTTGGGGTGTATTTCCTTAAACATATCCATCAGACTATCGCCCTAACTATTTTAGGAATAGTGGTTTTAAGTTATGCTATTTATTCCCTTTTAGAGTTACCTTTACCGATAATAAGCTCTCATAAATGGGGTTTTGGTTTTGCTTTTTTATCCGGTTTATTATCAGGTGCCTATAATACGGGGGGACCTCCTATCGTCATTTACGGAAGTTGTCGTCGATGGACACAAGAAGAGTTTAAAACTAATCTCAATTTTTTCTTTTTTTGTAACGTTATTATTATTTTCATTAACCATCTTCTGCAAGGGAACTATACTACCCAAGTCATCAATTTATTTCTGAGTAATATTCCTATTATTTTCGTCGGTTTAACTTTAGGTTTTCTTTTATCTGATAGAGTTAACTTATTAGTGTTTCGTAAATTGGTATTGGTTTTATTGGTTATCACCGGCTTACAATTACTGATAAAGGTAATTTTAGGTTATTGATTTATAAATAATTAGATAGTTGAAGAAGGAGTCAAAATACAGGATTTCCTGACTCCTGACTCCTGACTCCGAAGGGGTGATAAAATATCTTCTTCAAGGGATATTTGAGCAGATTGGTTAACTATTTGACCCCCAATAACTCCACATCAAAGATTAAGGTTGCGTTAGGGGGAATTACACCACCTGCACCCCTTGAACCGTAACCTAACTCAGAAGGAATAATTAAGATACGTTGTCCACCTACTTTCATGGAAGCAACCCCTTCATCCCATCCTTTGATAACTCTTCCTACACCAATGGGGAAAGAAAAAGGTTGATTGCGATCGCGCGAACTATCGAATTTTTTGCCATTGTCCAGGGTTCCAGTGTAATGCACCGTAACAGTTTTGCCCTTTTGAGGACTTTCCCCTTCCCCTGTTTTTATGTCGATGTATTTTAGTCCAGACTCGGTGGTAACGGCGTTGTCTATCTCTTCTTGGGTGATTTCTCGGTCATTGATATTTAGAGCCATGAGTGTATCTGTGTTAATATTAGGAGAATTTTCCGAAGCGATCGCTGTTTGTTTGTCGGAGTTACCAAAAATAGAACTCAATAATAACAACAAACTAAAACCTGCAATAATACCAAAACTGATAAAAATTTCCCGCATGGATCGATGTTTTCCTTTACTAACTGTTTTTAGTTCCATAATTTGTTCTCTAGATCTCTAACTTGTCTTTCTAGGCGATCGATTCTTCCGCGTAACTCATCGACTTCGTTTTGACGGGGAACCCCCAAGTCTTGCAACATATTTCGCAGTTGACGTTCCATGTTGTTCTCAAAGTTACCTTGCCCTGTTTTGATCTGGTCCATGATATCGTCAACGAAACCTTGTGCCTGATCTGGGTTAATTTTACCTTCTTTGACCCATTCTTCGCTGACTTCTTTTAACTTTTCCGCAGCTAGTGAGGTTGTACCAACGCCCATGAGGACTAGCTGTTTAATCCAGTCATTATCGTTTCTGTTGTTTCTATCTTCGGCCATGATGGTAACTTGGGGGTTATTTTATCTATGTTCTTAATCTAGCAAAAAAGTGTAGTTTGTTCTTGAGTCTCATAATTACTGGATCTTATACACCTGTAAAACCTCATCACCATAATGATTAATCACTTTAACGGCAATTTGGGCATTTTTACCTTGTGGTGCATTAAAAGGACGACTAACTGAGGAATATAATTCATTCCAAGCATCTGCTTCAATTTCGCTTTTAAGGGTACGTTTTAGCTTTTTATAGGGTTCTCGTTCTCCTGAACCTGTAAAATAGGCATGACGTACAAAGAAGCTTTCGCCGTTATAGTCGGTATCAATAAACCAACAAGCAATGAAGCTTCTCAAAAAGTCTGGGGGGACTCGCCGAAAGTTAGGGGACAAAGA
>NZ_JARVCN010000156.1:0-7899 GCF_038442745.1 Crocosphaera sp. Alani8 | reverse complement strand
ATGCTGATAAAACTATACCATAAAATATACAATTAATTCTGCTGACTTACTTACTCCCAACACCGGTTCTATTAACCAATCGCCAACTAATCCTGATTTTACAGCTACTTTCCAAGAGGATCTAACACGTATCACCGCATTGCACGTGCTGTACTGGAACGAAACGCAAGCTTCCAGTAACATTACTGGGGCCATGGGTATCGGTTTTTCTACGGCCATTACAGTTGAGGAAGATACAGAAGTTCCTGAGTCTCCCATCTCAGCAACTGTATGGCTTCTTTTAGGCTTAGGAGGATTATTTTTTAAGAAAAGATTGTAGTTATATAGGGTTGGCTGAATAAAGGGTAGTCCCTATTTCGAGTCTTAAAAACTGTACCAAATTAAAAAAGCCCGGTTGAGAACCGGGCTGCACTAGCTTGTATTGATAAAACAAAATCACTATCTAACAGTATTACCGCTTGATACCTACGAAGCTAGATTACAAGTCAAAGGACAAGCAGCATAAATAGAAGTGTGAGAAGGAGTTGCTTCGCCGTGCAGCCATCTCAACCAATGAACATCTTGGGGATGAATTCCTTTAATCGTCAGCAGTGCAGCTCCCAAGAAAACTGCTAATAAATTAACACCAATCAAAGAACCAACCACCAATAAAACAGCACTTACTGGTAAAACCGATTGTAAAACAATTGATGCTAAAGCCCCAAAAGTTGCCATCAAAACAACTAGGGGAAACCCGACAACTAATAAGCAAACGATTAACGTAAAACTCCAGACCAAAAAGCTCTTAATGAGCGTTAGAGAATCGAGTTTTTCCAATCTAGTCTTTTGTGCAAATTCCATATCTTCCTCCAGAGCAAACCAGTAACTTTATCTACATTTTCTAGATAACGCTGTGTCAATCAGTATAAATAATTTCACCTCAAAAATGAGTATCTTGAAAAAAAAATTTACATTCAAAGGTTACTTTATGGGTTAGAAGTTGCGAAGTGTTGCAAACCATTTGTATTTTAACGGAATCATCGGGGATCAAGCCTATCTTTATAAGATCCAATGTAATCTTTTGTAATGATCATCGAGATTGGCCTAACTGTTACATTAGCTACAACCCCAATTGTGTCTTTTTAATGATTACACAACGGAGCAGAATTAATATTTCTTAAAATCAGAAGGTAATTTTTTCAGAAATCAAACAATTACCAAGAGCAGAAACAGCCCCTAGATCAAGCTTTCTGAGAAATTTTGGGAATACTAAACACAAAAATAAGTCAACCAGGAAGCTCATGACCCAATCTCAAAGACCCTCCCTACCCCCGTTACCACCACCACCCATGCCATCCGCTAATGACTTCGAGGACACCAATATAGACATGATGGATGTTGGATCAGTTCCAGAAGTTGAAGGAAGCACTGGATTTATGCCTGCTTCTCCTGCCGTTACAGAACCAGAAGGTGTAGAGTCCACTACTCCCAACACACCTCTGGAAGCACGACACACTCCTCCATCTATGCCTACACCACCCCCTTTACCAGAACCCCCCAGAAGTTTTGGTCGCGCGCCAGGACAACCCAGTTTAGGGGAGTTAGTCCGCCATGCTTTCGATGAAGGGTTTTCTGATGTTCACTTGGGGGTAGGGGAAAAACCTCGAATGCGCGATCGGGGGGAAATGACTATCCTTGAGTACCCAGAAATCGATGAAAAAACCTTTATGAGTTGGATGAGAGAAATTCTCAAAGAAGACGAAATCCAACGGTTCAAAAAGGAATTAGAGTTTGATGGGGCAACCCAGTATGAATTCGCTAGGGTGCGGATTAATATCTTTGATAGCTTACGGGGAGCTGCTATGGTTTTGCGTCTGATTCCCCTAGATATCTTAACCATGGAACAACTACGGTTACCTATGATATTTAAAGATATTTCCGATTCTCATAAAGGATTAATTTTGGTCACCGGTCCCACTGGTTCCGGTAAATCTACCACTATGGCTGCCATGGTGGACTACATCAACAAAGAACACCCGAAACATATCATTACCATCGAAGATCCGGTGGAATTTGTCCACCAAAGCCGTCGCTCGTTGATTAAACAACGGGAAGTAGGGATGCACACCCTCAAGTTTGACAACGCCCTCAAAGCAGCCTTACGGGAAGATCCTGACATAATCTTGGTGGGGGAAATGCGGGATAAGGAAACGGTAAATACCGCCCTCAAAGCCGCCCAAACCGGTCACTTGGTTATGGGAACCCTTCACACTAACAGTGCTGTGAAGACTTTAGAAAGAATTTTGAGCTTATATAACGCCGAAGAACGCGAAGCCATGCGGGTGGCCATAGCAGAATCCTTAGTGGCCATTATTGCTCAAGGGTTATGTCGGACAACCGATGGAAAACGGGCGGCTTACCACGATATTTTGATCAACACAGAAACGGTTAAAGACTATGTTATTCAAGGGAAAAACGACGAAATTCTTGAATTAATGAAGGATGGGGAATTCGATGGTATGATTACCACTAACCAAGCCCTATTCAATCTCTATCAAGAGGGACGTATTACTGAGGAAACTGCCCTAGAATTGTCCCCCACTCCCAACGAAATTGCTATGATGTTAAGGGGTCGAATCTAGAAAAACCATAAAGAAATGGGGATGAAGGACTAAAAATAGGTTATAAAAGAGTTGTGTTTTCCTTCATCCTATGAGTAGTAATTTTTCTTAAAAAATAGCAAACATGGCCGGAACGACAAGGGTAGTATCGGACTTGTTCAAGGGGATTGCCCTTTTTACCCCAGGTGGTGATCTAGTTTATTGTCGAGACAATAACAAACAAGTCCATTGGCACTCCCAATTATGCCTAGTGCTACAAGAATTGTTAAAGTTACCGGAACCCCCTCACTTTCTTGTTCCTGGTTACACAGCAACAGTAGACCGTTGGTTTTGTACCCGTGAAAAAAGGATCAAAACGGTTGCTGAACTTTATCCTGCTGTTTATCGTTACGAGCCTCTGTTGAGTGTTTTGTTTGATCTTGAGGACGTGGTTTGGAAGAAAGCTGATTGGCAAGAGCAAGCGTGCAATCCTGTCATTATTGAAACCTATCGCCCTCATTTTCCTCAACTTTGGGAAAACCATGAGTTATTGATCCGTTTAGATGAACGTTGGGAAAAGGAACTCAAAAACCAGTTTCGTCCTGTGGATAAGCAAAAAAAAGACGATCTTCTGGGCCATCAGGGTTATATTCTACGTCTTTTTGTTTCAGGGAATAATCCTTCTACCAAGCACACCTTAAAGAAAATTCATCATCTCTTGGAAACACAGTTAAATTATCCTTACACCTTAAAGGTGATTGATATTAGCAAACATCCAGAAATGGCGGAAACTCATCATGTTTCTGCAACTCCCACTTTACTAAGGGTTTGGCCTCAACCTGTCAGACGTATAGTAGGAGAATTGAGTGATGTATCGAGAGTTTTGCAACTGATTACCACTAATTAATTCTATGAACTTACCCACACTAGTTACCTTAATCTATGGAGTTTTACTGCTTGTTGGTGGAATCATTGGCTATATCAGTGCCAAAAGTAAACCTTCTTTGATTTCAGGTGTCGTTAGTAGTTTACTATTATTAATTTCCGGTGCTTTGCAGTGGCAACAAATGGCTGTCGGTTTGGTTTTAGCTCAATTTCTTACCTTTTCACTGGCCATTGTCTTTGGTATTCGACTGTGGAAAACTCGAAAATTTATGCCAGCAGGACTAATGTTGATAGTTAGCGTAGCTACGTTGGCGATTTTATTAATAAAAACAAGCTAAGCCAGGGTTTCAGGACAATAACCTAGTCCTCGAGTGAATTGCTGACGAAATGCCTCAATATCGTTGCTATCCGGTGAACCGTGAGAGACGATCGCTACTTGGTAACGACTCATAACGTCAATGGGAGACTGACCTGTTTCTAAACTCCAGAATACCATCTGTAGGCGAATTTCCAACTCGTAAGGAATTCCTAACTCATTCATAAAGGCTTTGAAGTCCCCATGCTGTTGTGGAGTAAAAGTTTGTCTAAATTTGATTTTGATAATCCAACCATTGATTTGGTGGATAACAGTCATTACACAACAGGATGAATCGTACTTTCTTTGTAGATATTCGATCACCCTCAAAGTTAAGCTTGCATTAGCTAAAAAATAAATATAGTCCATGGTGTTCCCCCTTAATTTTTCCTCTGAACAACTCCTCTAACTCTAGTGTGCCAATGATTGCTTCATTTGTTATAGGGGACTTCTCCCCTATTTTACTGGGGTTTGATGGGGGAAACTACCCAACCACGCAAAATTTGCAGTGTATGTACTTATACAGTGCGAAAGTTGCTTGGCTCTTATTGGAGTAAATACCGACGTGAATTCTAATATTGTGTATCTCATTTTACACTATCTTAATATCATATAACGAATGAACCTGTTTTGGGAACTATCCATCTATGAGTAATGATCACTTATTATCTAGCTACGATTATCATCTACCGGGGGATTTAATTGCTCAAAATCCCATGATTCCTCGAGATCGTTCCCGTTTATTGGTGATTGACTCCCCAAAAACCCACATTCATAGTGTCTTCTGGGAATTACCGAAGTTGTTACTACCAGGAGATTTATTAGTATTTAACAATACCCGTGTAATTCCTGCACGGTTGTATGGGAAAAAATCTACGGGCGCACCGGTAGAAATCTTGTTATTAGAAGAGAAAGAGCCTTTATGTTGGTTAGGTTTAGTAAAACCTGGAAAACGGTTTAAAATTGGTAGCGAAATTTATTTTAAACTAGATAATAATGACGATGATCAAAATAATTTTTTAGTAGCAACTGTAGTAGATAGAGATGAAGAAACGGGGGGACGATTACTCAAATTCAAAACAGATTCTGTAGACTTATTTTGGGAAAAAATCGAAAAAATTGGTCAAATTCCTTTTCCTCCTTATGTAACCGAATCTGAGGCCAACCCATCGCAATATCAAACTATTTATGCTGAAAAACCTGGGGCGGTGGCTGCTCCCACAGCAGGATTACATTTTACAGAAGAATTATTAGAAAAGTTACAACAAAAAGGTATCAATCAGGCTTATGTTACTCTGCACGTTGGACTGGGAACTTTTCGTCCTGTTGATATAGAGAATATTAAAGAACATAAGATGCACCAAGAATGGATAGAAGTACCAGAAATAACTATCGATAAAATAAAAAAAACTAAAGCTAATGGTGGTCGGGTGATTGCCGTTGGGACTACGGTAGTGAGGTCATTAGAAGGAACAGCCAAAGCAACAGAAATGGAAGGGAAACAGGGTTTAAAACCGTTTCGAGGTAAAACAGACATTTTTATTTATCCTGGCTATTCTTGGCGTGTGATCGATGGGCTAATTACCAATTTTCACCTACCAAAGTCCAGCTTATTAATGTTAGTTAGCGCATTAATCGGACGAGAAAGATTGTTAGATTTATATCAAAATGCTATCCAAGAAAAGTACCGTTTTTATTCTTTTGGAGATGCAATGTTAATTCTTTTGTAATGGTATTTTAAAGTCCTTATCAATCAGAATTAATCTTAAGTTATTAACATCACCCGAAAACCAATGCGACTCACCCCAACTGCTTGAGGATGATAAGCATAACGGGATGCACAACGACAATGATAAGCGTCTTCATCCCATGAACCCCCCCTTAAGACGCGACGAGTCTCCCGTTGAGAGGATAAACGAGGTTGCCCAGAAGTTGGTGCATTCTCGTAGGTGGGATACCAAGCATCGGCGCACCATTCCCAGACATTACCGTGTAAATCGTATAATCCGAAGGGGTTAGAATAAAAAGAGGTGACAGAGGTGGTTTCTTGACGGTAAAAACTGGAACTTTCCCCTGCATATATGTGCTTGGCCATATAATTTGCCAAATCACCGGTTAACGTTGAACCAAAATAAAACGGAGTGATAGTGCCTCCACGACAAGCATATTCCCATTGTGCCTCGCTAGGAAGTCCATAAGAATGTTGAGTGTGTTGGGAGAGACGATGGCAAAATTCCATAGCATCTTCCCAGGAAATAGACTCTACTGGGCGATCGTTACCTTTAAAACAAGAGGGAGAAACCTCTAAATCTCGGTTAACCTTGGGATATTGGGCAACAATTTCCCACTGTTTTTGAGTAATGGGATACTTTCCCAAGAAAAACCCTTTTAAGCTGACAGAATGTTGAGGTTGTTCGCATATTTGAGAACCCGGTTCGGTGAAAGATGATCCCATGAGAAAAGTTCCTTCGGGAATATAAATCATCTCCAAAATATTCCCTTCTCCCAACTCTTCTTTGAAACATTGAGATTCACCCTTAACCCGTTTTAAAATGTTTCCTGTTTCGTCAACAATTGGTCTTTCAAAGGAAAATTTTTCTAACGGTGGTATGTCTAGGGGAGACGAGGATTGATATTTAATATCTGTAGACGACAGTGCCGATGTAGGTTCTTCTGTTTTCAGGGAAGACTCTAGAGAGTCGAGCCTTGTTTCAATTTGTAGTAGTCTTTCTTCTATAGAGGGGCAATCTTTTTGATTCAATTCTAGATATTGAGATAAAGCTTGAGCAACTATCTTTGACTTAGAAAGGCCAGCAACATTAGTATGAGCTAATAATTTTTCGTATAACTGAGGCGGTATTCTCACACTAACCTGAATATTACTCATAAAATGGAAGGGAAATATTGAAACAATTAACCACAATGTTTTGCAAGCATAACAAATTTTTCTCAATTTTCACAGTTATTTTTGTTTTTTTAATGTCAATGGAGAGAATTGCTTTGCAGTTGAACAGTATTTGACCAACTTAATGATAAAATCTCTGAGAATTCACTCTTAATATCCTCAATCATGATTCAACGGAAACCCTCAATTAAAAAATTATTTCCCCTAATTACCTTATGTAGTGGTCTTGTTTTTGCTCTGTCTCCTTTGAGCTTAGCCCAAGAATCAACCCCTGATTCTGCGATCGCTAAATTTAATTGGTTTCAGGCAATTATTTTAGGCATGGTACAGGGGTTAACAGAATTCATTCCCATCAGTAGCACAGCCCATTTAAAGGTAGTTCCTGTGGTTTTAGGATGGGGTGATCCGGGGGTTGCGTTTACTGCTGTGATTCAACTGGGCAGTATTGCTGCAGTGTTGTGGTATTTTTGGTCAGATTTAAGCCAAATTACCCAAGGAATGATTAGGGCAGTTCGTCAATCAGATTATCAATCCCACGATTTTCGCTTGGGAATAGGTATTCTTTTAGGCACTCTACCTATTGTATTTTTCGGCTTATCCATGAAGGTTTTAATCGCTGATTTGGATAATTCTCCTTTACGCAGTGTTGAAGTAATTGCGGGAGCTTCTATTGTAATGGCATTACTATTAGCTTTATCGGAAAAAATTAGCACCCACAAAAGAAGTTTTGAACAATTAACTTTGCAGGACGGAATTTTAATGGGATTTGCTCAATCTCTAGCTTTGATTCCTGGGGTATCTCGTTCAGGATCAACCATTACATCGGGTTTATTCCTCAATTTAGAACGGGCAACTGCAGCTAGATTTTCTTTTCTCTTAGGGATTCCAGCTATTACTTTGGCAGGGTTGGTAGAGTTAAAAGAAGTGGTGGATATGGGACTTTCTAATGATATTATTATTCCTCTGATTGTTGGAGTTATTTCTTCGGGGGTTTTTTCTTATTTGGCCATCGCTTGGTTAATTCGTTATTTGCAAAAACAAGATACTTGGATTTTTGTTTGGTATCGTTTGGGTTTTGGTTTATTTATATTAGGAGCAATCTTTTTTAAGCTTATTGGTTAATTAGAAGCTTCTCAAAAAGTCTGGGGGGACTCGCCGAAAGTTAGGGGACAAAG
>NZ_JARVCN010000155.1:0-7914 GCF_038442745.1 Crocosphaera sp. Alani8 | reverse complement strand
TCTTTGTCCCCTAACTTTCGGCGAGTCCCCCCAGACTTTTTGAGAAGCTTCCATCGTTGGGTACTTCTATTTCGATAACTTTACTGGTTTCTCCGTTGTTGAAGGATACTGATGTGTTGTTAACTATGAAGTCAGAATAGTCTGCTGTTCCTAGGATTATGTCTAGAGGAATTCCGTTGGATGTTTCAATGTTTCCACTTCTGGTTACGGTTACTTCTAGTTTGTTGAAGATGGTGTCGTCTTCTTCGTAGGTGATGTATTTGGTTTCTCCAAATTCAAAATAACTGGTTTGTCTATCCCTAATTTCTACTGTGGTGGTGGCGTTTTCTCCTAGTTCGATGTCGTCGGGATAAGAGGGGTCATCCCATAACTGTAGTTGGAAGTTTTCTGTTCCTTCAAATATTCCATCGTTGGGTACTTCTATTTCGATAACTTTACTGGTTTCTCCGTTGTTGAAGGATACTGATGTGTTGTTAACTATGAAGTCAGAATAGTCTGCTGTTCCTAGGATTATGTCTAGAGGAATTCCGTTGGATGTTTCAATGTTTCCACTTCTGGTTACGGTTACTTCTAGTTTGTTGAAGATGGTGTCGTCTTCTTCGTAGGTGATGTATTTGGTTTCTCCAAATTCAAAATAACTGGTTTGTCTATCCCTAATTTCTACTGTGGTGGTGGCGTTTTCTCCTAGTTCAATTTCGTCTTGAATGTTGGGTTCATCTATTAACTGTAGTTGGAAGCTTTCTGTTCCTTCAAAGTTCCAGTCATCGGGTACTTCTATTTCGATTACTTTACTGGTTTCTCCATAGTTAAAGTCTACCCATGTGTTGTTCACCATGAAGTCAGAATAGTCTGCTGTTCCGAGGATTATTTCTAGGGGAAGTCCGTTGGATGTATTAATGTTTCCACTTCTAGTTACGGTTACTTCTAGTTTGTTGAAGGTGGTATTGTCTTCTTCGTAGGTGATATATTTGGGGGACGCAAATTCTATATAACTGGTTTCGTTATCTAATAGAGAGATGGTTGTTGTATCTTGTTGACCTAAAATAGCAGGATTTCCAATCAATTTTAATTCAATATTTTCTGTTCCTTCTAACTCAAAATCATCAGAGATATTAATATAAACTTTTTTTTCAGTTTGTCCCGGTTCAAAATCTACCGACTGAGGAAATATTCCGTCAAAATCTAACCCTTGTTGTGCTGTTGTATTACCTAGATGAAGTTCTACACTATCAGAATTGTTCGTATCTCCAGAACGAGTAATAGTAATTTCTAGTTCATTTGGAAAGGGTTGATCTTTCTCGATTACCGAATATTTAGCCGCAGAAAATTCGATAAAAGTCTGATTATTATTCATAGTCAAAGAGTTGTTTTAAACAAATAGAGTATTGTGATGATAAAAGAGTGATTTTTAAAAAATGACGAGATGATACAAAAATTTTGTAGCTTTTACTGTTTAGCTACAAATAATATAAATGGAGATTCAATAAGTGAACAATCGACAATTTCAATTCATCATCTCCAGGTTAACTATGACTATGGAAGAGATGGACTGGTAAAAATACTGAAATTACATATTATTTTTTTATAAAAAATATATATAAATACAGATAAACAGCATAAAAACTAAGCAAAAAAAGCTTATTTTTAACAAAAAGCTACACAAGCATTGTTACTATTGATACTAAATCAAATTATTGTAAGTTAACTAGCTTTAGAATAGTATTATTTTATTTCTTGACACAATTGTTTGAAATAATTTCCTCGATGCTCAAAACTTTGATACTGATCAAAGCTGGCACAAGCAGGAGATAAAAGAACTGCTTCTACTTTAAGTTGTCTCCCTAAAATCAAACTTTTTTCTACTGCTTTATCCATCGTTTCTACAATTTCATAATGATAATAATTAGCGTCATGAAAAGATTTTGCAAAATTTTCAGCAGCCTCTCCTATTAGTAAAACCTTAGCAACCTTCGACTTAATTTCTGCAATCCATTGACTACTATCACCTTCTTTTTCTTCTCCCCCTGCTATTAAAATAACAGGAGATTTTACGGATGATAATCCTACACTTGCTGCATCATAATTAGTCGCTTTACTATCATTAATAAAGTCAATTCCGTCAACAGTTGTGACATATTCTAATCGGTGGGGAACCCCTTTAAATGTTGCTATAGCAGAGACAATTGCACCCTTTTCAACACCAGCTAATCTGGCGGCTGCAATAGCCATTAAAAGATTTTGTTGATTATGATAACCTGGCATTTTGAAGATATTTAATGGTGCAATTAATTCACCAAAAGCCACAATCCAATTATCTTGAATATAAACTCCTTTATTAGAATCACAAAGTAAATTATCTTTGCCTTTTACCGTAGTCCAATAAGCATCAGCCCATTGATGTAAACCCGTTTGGTGTAGATATGGATCATCTCCATTGAATATTTGATATTCGCTACGATATAATAAAGATGCTTTAATTGAATAATAATTTTCTAAAGTTTTATGGCGACTTAAATGATCGGGAGTAAAGGTTGTCCAAAGACCAATTTTAGGGCTTAACTCTCGAGATGATTCGCATTGATAACTGCTAACTTCTGCAATAATCCAATCGTAGTTGTGAGAGTTGTCTTGCTGTAATTTAGATAGAGCTAATTCACAGGCTGCATAACCAATATTGCCACAAGATGGTGCATTTAATTTAGCCTCTTGAAAAATAGCAGTAGCTAAAGCAGTGGTTGTGGTTTTACCGTTTGTTCCTGTAATACCCACCCAAGGAGATGAATTAAGAAATCGCCATGCTAACTCCAATTCTCCTATAGTATCTATGTTTTTTTTGCGGGCTTCTATTAACACAGGGACATCCCAGGGAACCCCAGGACTAACTACTATCAACTGAGGCAAAGAAGTAGCATCTAACTTAGGAGTATGACCTAATTTAACTACTATTCCTTCTCCTTGCAATTGTTGCTGTAAAGGTTGTAAATCGGCAGAGGTTGAGCAGTCGCTTATTATCACTTCCCATCCTTGTTGTTTAAGGCATTTTGCTGCTGCAATACCTGATCTACCTAGTCCGATAACATAAGCAATGGCCATCGGTTTTATAGCTTCCTCAGTTCATAAATATAGTATGCTTAATATTAGCACTCCATGATGGCCTAACTCAATATTAAAAGTCAGAAAGTTGGTAAAAATTGCCTTAAATTGAACAGGCGAGAGGAAATAATAAATATTCGAGGAAGAATAATCGCCAGATGAATTGGTAGAATTGAGCAATAGAATTCTTTTCACCTAAATTAACTCTTTGACTTCGCCAAAGCAGTAATGTTAATAGGATAAAATGTGAACTTATTAGGAATAGTTGATTAACATTAGATAATTTTAACATACCAACCGCTATCATTCCCAAGTAACACAGTATAATAACAGCACAAGAAATTCTGAATATTGTTTTTTTACCTAATAGAATTGTGAAAGTTGTAATATTATACTTCTTATCACCTTCGAGATCAGGAACGTCTTTAAATATGGCGATAGCAATTGTAAAAACAACCACAAATGTTGACAAAACTAACACTTCAGGGACGAGAAAAGATTCCTCGGTGAAAGCTTGAATAAAGTATAAAAATACCCCTAAATTAACAATTAATCCTCTCACTGTGAAGATACAAAAAGCGGCCAATATTGGAAAACGTTTCAAACGAATAGGAGGAAAAGAGTAAGCTGTCCCAAGTAGCAAACTGAGAAGAACTGTTATCCCTAACCATAAACCACCTAGCCAAGAAATTGTAATGGCTAAAATTCCTGTAATGCTGACAATATAAGCTCCTTGAACCTGGGAAAAATCCCCCGATGCTAAAGGAAGATAAGGTTTATTGATTTTATCTATTTCCTGATCTTCTAATTGATTTAACCCAACAATATAAACATTACCGCACAGACAAGCAAATAAAGCAATCAATAAGTCTTTAATATTGCCAAAACCTACCGCATCACTTGCTGTTACTAATGCGATTGTATATAAAGCTAACACACTTAAACTAGTTCCAACAATGGTATGAGGGCGAGAAAATTCCCAGAAACTTAATAGCCAAGCTATAGGTGTTTGCCAAAAAGTTTTAGGGCTATTAATGGAGGTTTGAGACATGAAAGTTTAATTACCTTAATTTTATAAACACTTCAATCTATTACTAACATATTATATCTAAATTAACTGTTAAATTTTACTTGGTCAGGAAGATAAAATATAACACACCTGTTGTAAATAATTTTTGATAGAGGGGACAAGTTTAGATTAATTTTATGATTACTCGCCCCATCTATTTGCTGCTGGAATACCTCAAAACCCCATCTTAGGCAAGAAATAATTGATAAAATGCAAATTCAAAGTTTATTATCTTAATTTGGAATTAGAGATAATTCTTTTCTGCCCATACGATAATAGTTTATCTATGGTTTGTAATCTGTTTTCCCAAATTTGAACTTGATAGCCATTTACCTGTCTATGGTTGCTCATCCAGTTAGGAAACCTTTGTTCAAATTGTTTTAAGGTTTGTTGAGCCATTCTCAAATTTTGTTCCGATGGGTTTGTGGCTAACTTTTCTAGAGCCTGTTCTAATTGTTGTCCTTGAATATTAATTTTTCTCAGGGTATTTTTATCTATTTTTAACTGTTGTTTATCACCGAGAAATTTCCACTCTTTTTGTAGGGATTGATAACGAACCAAAGCTGTTTGAAAAGGTTTACGATAGGGCAATGGTTGGGGTTTTTCTGATGTTGGAACCCGACTCAATAAACCCTGTAAAGAAGGGGTTAAATTTTCTGTAGCAAACAGAGAAAAACCACTAATAGGTAGATTGCGAACAAATTGTAATTGATCAATAGTCACAGAATCAGGAACTTTCAAGAGACGTAATCCGGGAATCACTAAAGCAGAGGAAGATAAACTATCATCAAAAACTAATTCCAACCTCTCTTCTAAGTTACCTGTATCGAGGGCATAGGTCATTAAAACGATCATATCAACCCATCCTTTCCGCATCCATTCTTCCCAATTTTGTTGTAAGCGAAAGAGGCGATCTTGCTGTTCGATGGGAAAAACAGAAGCAGAAACAATCAATTCTGGTTTAACTTTTTTTAGATGGGTAGATGCTCTGGCCACAAAACTATCCACTTGATGGATACGAAAACCCGTCCATTGATTCCATAAAGGATGAGTAGGAGAAATTTCTATGGGGTCAACCCCAGTCATCTCTTTAAATAGATAACGAGAGGACTTACTATAGCCAAAAGTTTGATTAACTTGGGGTTGTTGAAAGGGATAACGAATGTAATCAAATTGAATGCCATCTACATCATAATTACGGACAATTTCATCCAACAATGACACCAAATAGTTCTGAACTCTGGGATTAGCCGGGTCAAGAAAAGCCTTTTTAAACTGTTGTCCTTGATCGAAATAATTGCCTTTTTTATCGGTTATACCCCAGTCGGGGTTACGGGAAAGCACCGGACCGAGATAATCTTCTGGCTGTTCTAGAACTTTATTATGACCTTGATTAGCCGCTGCAAAGATCCAAACCCAAGCGTGAAGTTCCATGTTGCGTTCGTGGGCTAATTTAATAGCAACTTTGAGGGGGTCCCAACCTTGGGTGAGGGGGTTTTGTTCTGGAGCTACCCGACTGGGATAAATGGGATAACTGGCGTTGACGGTTTCCATGAACACGGTATTAACTCCCGCATCCGCCATACGATCGAATAGCACAGCTAACTCTGCTTCTGATCGGGTTTTGACGATACTACCGCGATCCAACCACATGGCCCGTACTTCAGGTTCGGCCACAGAGCCATCGCTAGGATAGTTGTCCCAGAGGGTACGACGGGCTTTTAACCACAGTTGTCGGGCGCGATCGTATTGCCTTTGATTTAACAACTGGTCGAAGTTTTGCAGACTTATTTTAGCTTCGTTTAGAGTGTCTTGGGAGCGACTTAGGGCTAAATTATTTTGCGCAGGTTGACCATTAACCCGAGAAGCGATCAAGGTGCTTTCAAAGCGAACGATGAGGTCAGATAACTCCTTGCGCATGGTTTGGGCTTGTTGAGGGGAAATGGTGGGGACTGTAGGGGTATTGAGGCGATAATTGTACCCTTGAGAACGGCGATCGCTGATTAAGATTTCTTGAGGAACAGAAGATTCAGGAGTAAACTCGCTTTCGATCAAAGGATTGTCTTGTGGTTGTTCTGGTTGGGGAATATATGTGGGAGGCAAAATGGGGAAAGGTCGCTGAGGGGGATTGAAATCTGTTAAATTGCAGGTGGGAATATCTCGACTATTTTCTACTACTAATTGATTGGTTTCGTTAATACCGTAGCGATTTAAAATGGTTTTTAGCCAATTAACGTCAAAGGAAGAGGAGCTTACTCCGTTTACGCCCCAACGCCACCCCAAAAAAACTGTTTGTTCATTGACAATGACTGCTGGGGGTTTATCTTGAGTCAACCACACTGCCAGAGGTTGAGCAGTGCTTGCATTGGGAATAACTACCCCCCCGATTAAAGTATCGCTGAGGTTGGTGGGATTAACCAGGGCTAGTGAGCTAGGGTCTTCTACTCTCATGGTAGACCGTCGAGAATTAGGAAAACCCCAATAAGCACCAAATAAATCCCTTAACTGATCTCTAACGGCAGATTCTGATAAATTACCCGTGGGACCGCTAATGATAAGATTTCCACCCCTTTCCATCCAGCTTTCCAGGGCAGCTGCTTGTTGACCATTGATGTTTTCCACATTTGGCAAGAATACAATGCTAACGTTTCTCAGATCTTCTGCTGTTCTCCAATTTTCCGACTCGATCAGACAAAATTGAAGACCTGTGGAAAGAAGACGATTACGGATGGATGTCCAGTGTTGATTATTTTCGGGACTTCTCACCACTCCAACTCTGGGTAGGAGTGCATGGGAGGGTGAAATGAGGAAACTTGAAGCAATAATAGGTGAAAGTAATTTTAGTAGGGATTTTGAATGAGAAGTTAAGCTTTTAGTTCCCCATTTTTTAGTTTTGTTCCAGTGGATTTTCCTCAACACAACACACACTCCTCGTTTCTAAAATCTTGACTATTCTATCGTGAACTAACCAAATTAAACATATAAATCAATTTGTTGTTTCTTTATTGTAGGCAACACCTAATGATTTTGGTGGAGATATTTTTCCCCCTAAACCCAACAATGCCAATAAAGCAACAAGATAGGGCAACATATTCAAAAATTCATAGGGAATATTGAGATTGAAGGCTTGTATTCTTAACTGTAGAGCTTCTGTTGCTCCGAATAGAAAACAAGCAGCCATTATTCCTAAAGGATGCCACCGTCCAAAAATAACTGCAGCCAAGGCAATATATCCTTTTCCGGCTACAATTCCTTCAGCGAAATATTGGATATGAACTAAGGATAAATAGGCTCCCCCGATTCCACATAATAACCCTGATAAGGTAACGCAAATATATCGAATTAACTTAACGGAAATACCGGCAGTTTCTGCCGCTAAGGGGTATTGTCCCACCGCTCTTACCGACAAGCCGAAGTTGGTATAAAATAGTAGATGAAGGCTAAAAATTGTTACTAAAATCAGGAAAAATGTAAACAGATTTTCAATCGATACGAAAGATATTAATTGTGAGGGCATTAATGATTCAAAAATAGACAGTTTTGGTAATGGGTTTGTAGTTCCTTGTGAAAAAATAAGACGGGTAAAAAAGGCAGATAATCCGCTTATAGATAAATTAATACTTAAAGCAGAGACAATTTGATTAACTTTCCAAGTGATAGATAAATAAGCGTGTAATAATCCCACTAATCCAGCAATTACTCACATCTTGCACCAAGAAAAGTTGATATGAGGAACGATGGCTAAAACTCTT
>NZ_JARVCN010000154.1:0-36424 GCF_038442745.1 Crocosphaera sp. Alani8 | reverse complement strand
GGGTTAGTCTAATTTGATATGTAAAGTTTTCTAAAGACATTCAACATTTCTGGATAAAAGCTCAAATCCAAACCGTCATGGTTGACATTAATGTACAAGCAGTTAAAACAGGAATGTTGTTTAATCAAGACATAATTCTCACTGTTTCTGAACATCTTAAAAAATGGAAAGTAAAGCGGTTGGTAGTAGATCCTGTAATGGTTTCTCGTACGGGAGATAAGTTAATTGATGATCAGGCAATCGCCAGTTTAAAAAGTAGTCTAATTTCCCAAGCTTTGATTGTAACTCCCAACCGTTACGAAGCACAAATTTTGAGCAATCTATCTATTAATTCCCTAGAAGAAATGAAAAAAGCCGCCGAAATTATTTACAATTTAGGGGCTAAGTTCGTCTTGGTGAAAGGGGGAGGAATGAAAGATGATTTGCAAGGATCTGATGTTTTCTTCGATGGAAAAAATTATCAAGTTTTAACCACAGAAACTATCAAAACAAAACATAATCATGGGACTGGTTGTACTTTATCAGCAGCTATTACTGCTAATTTAGCTTTAGGAAAAGAGCCTTTTATGGCTGTTAAACAAGCTAAAGATTATGTTACCAATGCCTTAAAATATGGTTTAGAAATCGGTAAAGGAACTGGCCCTGTAGGTCATTTCTTTCCGTTAATAAAACCTGAGATTTGATCATTATACTCCTGTAAGGTTATTAACGAGTAGATGAACAATTTAGAACCACAGAAATAGTCTCATAAATTAGCTGTAAATACTAGGACTTTGACTACCTACTATCTACATCTGCTGTAAATAAGTTTCATAACCTAGCTTGTCTAAATTTTCCTGTTTATCTATTACCATTTGTTGTAATTCTTGGCGATAAGTTTGTACTTTCTTCAACAAAGTAGCATCATGAGAAGCTAATATTTGAATAGCTAATAATCCTGCATTTTGGGCGTTATCAATGGCTACTGTGGCTACGGGTATTCCTCTTGGCATCTGTACGATAGAATATAGGGAATCTAACCCCTTTAGATGGCGAGTGGCAACAGGAACCCCAATCACAGGTAAGGGAGTCAAAGAAGCAACCATTCCTGGAAGATGGGCAGCCCCTCCAGCTCCAGCAATAATTACCTTCAATCCCCTTTCGTGGGCGTTTTGGGCATAGCTTACCATTCTTTGGGGGGTTCGGTGTGCTGACAAAATGGCTACTTCCCAAACAACCTCGAACCTTTGACAAACGGCGATCGCTTTTTCCATTGTGGGCAGATCAGAGTCACTGCCCATGATAATACCAATTAGAGGAGAAGAGGAACTCATTAAAGTTAAATAGTAGAATAAACTGCTATATTATGCTATCATTTGAATAGAAACTATCGGGTCACAAAAACTTCAATATTATGGCATTAGGAGATGCGTTCTCGCCATAAGAAATACCGTCCCACAACCTTACTCAAATGTCAAGAAAAAAACATTAGTTTGAGTTTAAAATGTTAAAAGATATTACCATCATTAACGCTAAATTACACGGATATAAAGAAAAACAAAAAATCCTGATCGACGAGGAAGGTTTGATCGAGGAAATCGGCTCTATGGGGTCAAATAATTCAACTCAAAAAGTAGCTAAAATATACGATGCTGGTGGAGATTGGGTCTCCTTAGGAGGGGTTGACTTACAAATTAATGGAGGGTTAGGTTTAGCATTTACAGAGATCGAAGAGAAGCACCTACCCCAATTGCATCAGATTTGCGAATTTTTATGGCATCAAGGTGTTGATTACTTTTTACCTACCCTAGTAACAACTTCTGTTGAGAATATACGGCGATCACTCTCAGTTTTTGAGGGGTTTATGAAGATACAAAAAAGTGAAGACATCGAAACTGCCACCGTATTAGGCATTCATTTAGAAGGACCTTTTTTGAACCCCGGGAAAAAAGGAGCGCATCCTGATCAGTATTTATTAACTCCTTCGGTTGAAGCCATAGAATGGCTATTGGAAGACTACGAATACATTGTTAAAGTTATTACCTTAGCTCCAGAATTAGACCTAACAGATGAGGTTATTTCTTATCTATGTTCCCGAGGAATTATTGTTAGTTTAGGTCATTCTCAAGCCAATGCCCAACAAGCAAAAAAAGCTTTTGACATGGGGGCATCAATGGTTACTCACGCTTTTAATGCTATGCCTTCTTTGCATCATCGAGAGCCTGGTTTATTGGGAGAAGCAATAATAAACTCTAACGTTTATTGTGGCTTAATTGCTGATGGCAATCACGTCTGTTCAACAATGATCGAATTATTATTGAGAAGCAGTCTTTATGAAAAAGGTGTTTTCTTAGTGAGCGATGCTTTAGCACCCATTGGTTTAGGGGATGGGGTTTATCCTTGGGATAACCGACAAATTGAAGTAAAAAAAGGAACTGCAAGACTAGCTAATGGAACATTAGCAGGAACAACATTTCCTTTATTAGTCGGTGTTGAAAATTTAGTTAAATGGCAATTATGCCCTTTAGAAAATGCCATTGCGTTAGCTACTGAATCTCCTAGAAAAGCTGTAGGTTTACCAGGAATTTCTCCAGGACAACCTGCTAGTTTATTAGAATGGAATTGGGATCAAGAAACTAATCAAGTTAATTGGAGAAGACTGTGAATTATTAATTATTGTTATGTTGTAATGCTGTAAATCACTCACAGTAATTGATCTATATTTTATTGGTGACTTGAGGTGTTAGCTAAGTAATCTGAATTCGACATAAGGCAATTTATAGACAACTGGTGAAAATTCAGAGTCTTGAACTCTTATTCTCTCTTTGAAAAAGATTCAACTCCCAACTCAGGTTAGATGACTCCTCAAACTAAAAAAAACTTTGCAGCTTATAAGTATGGGAAGTGCTATATTTTATGTAGGAAGCGATTATTATTTAACTATGTCAGAATCCTATCCCTCTCTCCACCTCCACACTGCATATAATCCTTACGGAAGATGTGTTTTTTTGCAAGTAATCCCGAAAGTGTTAAAAACATCTGAAGGAAAGTTTACTTTAGACTTAAATGTTCATTTTAATGAGCGAGAAAAATCTTTATTAAATGGTCAAATAAAGTTTGGTATAAAAGGAGGCGAACTTAACCTGAAGGTACAACAAGGAAAAATTATTGAACCGCAATTAAATAGTGGCAATCTCTTTAACTTAATAGAATCTCATGATAACAGTGTAGTTTGGCACTTAATTAGTCAAACGGGACAATCTGCCTTTAAAATTGACTATTCATCTCCTCTGGCAATTCTTCAAGGGATAGATGAGTCTATTAAAGTTACTATTTCCTATAAGGTTAATTTAGCAGATATTTCCATCACCGATGTAACAGGTTTATGGCGGCATGATATTCATCCCAATAAACATAGCATTTTAGAAAGGAAACTTGCTCAATTTTTATGGAGAGAAAGACTTTCCCCTGAAATTTCCATGATTAAACTAGCGACTGAAATACCAGAAACAGTCGAAGAAATAAATAGTCCAATTACAGTTATTGAACCCGAACATCTTACTAATTTGAGTCAATTGATTGATAAAATCTATGATGTCAATACTAATGACATACTTGAACTACTTAAAATTGTAGATTTGAATGCTCAAATGGATTTAGCAGGAGGTAACTTTTTGGCCACAGACTTGAGCGGAATTGAGTTAAGTGGTGCAAATTTAACCCGCAGTAATTTTCGAGGAGCAAATTTAACAGATGCAGATTTGAGCGAAGCGGAATTAAGCTACACAAGGTTTAGCGGTGCAGATTTGAGCGGTTCCTATCTAAGTAATACTAATCTACAACACGCAGATTTCTTTCGGAGTAGTTTGGCTTTGACTAATTTAATTGGAGCTGATTTAAGAGGAGCAAATTTACAGGATGCAAACCTAAGTCAAGCAAATTTGAGTAGTGCTTTAGTAGAGGGGGCTAAGTTTGGAAATAATGAAGGGATGACGGCAGAAATTAGAACCAATTTAATAGAAAAAGGTGCTATTTTTCTATAGAAACTGAGTGAGATAAAAAAACATAGAAAGGTTTGTAAACCGTTTCACTTCAAGAAAGTTTTTTGGCTTTGTCCTTATAACAATTGAAGCTTAAAATATTCCTCATTCATCGGAAGTTAGTCCTTCTTTAATATCTATAAACAATTCAACAATATCTGTCAAAGAAACCTTTAGTAGAGAAAAAATTCCAACAACAATTAATATTAGTCCTAATAAGAAATTATCGTCGAATAGGATAAGTCCTACAATCACGATAAAGTAAGGAGAAACAATCCCACTTATTTTTTCAGTGATGATGACAATCTCAGGGTTTTCTTTGCTCGTTGACGATGCTCTTTTGCTAATTTTGCTTATTTCTGTGTCATCTTCTGCGCTTTCTTCTAGTTCAGACTCTGAAGGAAACATAATATCAGGAATTTCCAGGTTTTCCGTAGATTTATCTTCTTGTGGTTGTCTTCCAAACATAATTATCCTCTGATTTCTTGTGTCTAAGTTAGCCAAAACTGAGGAATCAAACCCTTAGTTATTTGACGCAAGTTTTGGTTAATTACTCTTCCTAGGTGAATGTGGGGTTCATCTGGCTCTACAGGAATAATTCCAGCAGGATTTCCTCCTAATTGTTCTGTGACTAAATTAGCTGCTTCCAATCCAGTAACGTAGGCTTTTTCCTGTGACCAAGAACCATGACGGGTAATTACCCAATCTCCACTCAAGTATAAATTATGAATCGGAGATTTTGCCTGGAGTAAATATTGATAGCTACCAGGGGAAAAATGGGTTACTCCTTGAGGTACTTTAACTACACGACTATCTATAATGTTAGCATTAGCAAAGCCTTCAATACAAGTAGTTAAATCTCGATGAACTTTTTTAATAATTTGTTCATCATTCATGGTTAATAGTTGATTAGCGTGATAAAAGTCTGCTTCGATAACGCTTCCTGGTAAATCTTGATATTCATCGTGGAGATTATTAAGGTCAAAAAATGTCCATCCTGTGGTTTTATCAAAGCCGAAACAAGCATTGGAAGGTAAAGGAATATTAACTTTTTTATCAAACCATAAACGAGTTGCTAAAACATCGATTCCTCCCAAATTGCATAAGTTAGAGAATTCTGGATATCGATTTAAAACTTGGCTTTGTTTGACTATTTTTTTTACACCGCTAATGCTAACCCCTAGAATAACAGCATCAGCCGCAAAAATTTCGTTATCACAACTTACCCCTTCAGCTATTCCTTGGTCATTGACAATAACATCAGTTACTCGCTTATTGGTTAAAATTTTTCCTCCCAAACTTTTTATTTTTTCTACCCAGGGTTTAAAAATCATTTCTCCTACAGTTCCACGACACCAAACCACATCAAAATCAGGTTGATGGGCTAATATGAAATAATAAAGCATTCCTAGTGTTGCAGCTGCACTACATTGTTCTCCTGGGGCGAATAAACCAACTAATAACATGGGTTCAAAAGCATCTTTATAAAGGCGAGAAGATACCCCAAACTGTTTAAATAATTCTCTGGCTGTTACTTTATCATAACGTTCCCAAGCGTCGTGAGAATTATCAAAATCAATTAAACTATAAAGTAGAGGTAGAGCCGATAGGCGATCGCTTAAAGGTAGTCGTTTAAACTTAGTGTACAGAAAGGTTCCTAATGGGGTAGGTAAGATGGGTTCATCTTGAAAAATAGGTGATTCAACTTCTAAACCAGCAGGAGAATATTGAAAAGAACGAGTCCAGTTTGTAAATGGATTTAAGCCGAGTTCTTTTACTAATTGAAATATGTTCTGGTAAGGATACCAGAAACCATGAATTCCTGCTTCTATAGACTTGCCATCTTCTGTCTTCCAACCAGCTACTAAACCTCCAGGATAAGGAGAAGCTTCTAATAAAGTAACATCATAACCTTGTTTTGCCAGGTGATAAGTTGCTCCTAAACCTGCCCAACCGGCACCAACAACCACTACTTTTTTGGATTTTGACATCTTCTAGCTTTGAGTATTTTGATTGTCTATTGATTGTATCATAATAAGAAGTCAATATATTTTAGAATGTAAAAGAGTAAAAATCATCTTAGCTTAACGTTTAAGGACGATTTCGGCTGTCTTAGGATGAAGAAAAAACTTAACCAATATTTTCTTAACATCCTCCAATTGAGCGTGAAACAATGTCTATTACTAAAACTAAATCATCCCTTCCAATTTCATGAAATCCTTTTTCACTAGGGCGAAGAGAAAAGTTGTTTCTAGAAAACTCTCTGGATTGGTTTTTTCCTAAAAATGTAATTGCTATAAAACAAGTATCTCCTGAACTATTATCCCAACTTTCATAATCATATATGCTGTTAAAAGGAATTCGTGAAGTAAAATTATTTGGTTGCTCCGTATTATCGTTGACTTCAAAACAGTCAGAATTTGCAAAAACTATATTGGTAGCTACGTTGGGAGGAAAAGTACCATATTCAAGTCTATAACTTTGCACCTCTTTTCCCATACAACCCATTTGGATTTTTGCTCCTGCATATTTTGCCTTGTCAATTTGGCTAATTAATGCAGGAATAGAAATGGCACTCAAAACACTGACAATAACTAAACTAATTAATAACTCAAGTAATGTAAAGCCCTGTATAGTAGAGATTCGGCGATTATTCATAGTTATTTATTTATAAACGGGTAGAAACAGTGGGTTTATTATACCCAGAGTATTAACTAAACTATTCACCTCCTTTCTATTTGCTGGATTGCACCAAACAAAAGGGATTCCTTTAATGATTACTTAACCTTTCCATTGCAGAGCAATATAAGTTTCGGGGGTTGAAGGCTTTAGTCTCAAAACTTAAATAAACTATACGTTTTTTTATATAAAATGATTGTTATAAAAAATATTTGTTAAGATTATAGTAGAAGTAGAAAAATAAATAGATTGTGTTTAAGTATCCTAGAATTAGTAGAAACTTATCTAACCACAATTTTTTTCTGAGTATCAATACTTGAGGATACTCTGGACGCATTCGGAGGCAATTTTATGATTATTGATTTTACACAAGCCTTAGAAATAATTGGCTTAATCACCCTTGCTTGCACAATTGTATCACTTATTTTACTTTGGTTATTAAGTTATCAAAGTGAAACAAGTTGATTAAGTTTTTGAGTTGACGAGAAGTTTTATTAGACTGTAGCAGTAAAAAAAACTAGTCAGGACATGATTGTAATCAATACTCCTACAGGTCAAAATTAGGGAGAAACTACTACTTTCCTCTCGTTATTGACCTCAGTCTTAAACTCATACCCTCCTGCTTTTACTTGTAATTTTCCTTCTTTGTAACCTAAAAATATAGGATATTTATCTTTTGTTTGACTGTTATAAAGGGAAAAACTTTCTGACCACTGATGTAACTTACCGTCACGTAGAATAATAGGTAAAAGATTTATGGGGTTGTAAACTAACTGTAGTGTTTGTTGGTTACTTCCTTGATAATTTACAACTCCTCTAGTCAGCTTTTCTAAATTAAGCTGGCTCTTATTTTTGACGTTATCTTTGAACTGTTGATAAGTTCCATAAAATTCTTGTTCCCCAACTTCTAAAACAAAACCATAAAAATTTTCATTGTCCATGTCCGATTTTAGAAATTTTTCTTGTGAATATCTCTCTTTTTTATTTATAACTTCTTGGTATGGTTTTAAATTAATTGGATGAATAGCTAACCAAGTTTTTTCCAATTGAAAGAACCAAATATCATTTTCAATTTCTACTTTAGTATTTTTGGGAACTTGAAAATTAAAATTAGAATTAGAAGGAGGCCTCAACCATATTAAAAGGTTATTATATTGTCCTATTTGATCTCCTGGTCTTTTTCCAGATCTAAGCAAATTTTTTCCACTGTTAGCTATAAAATAATCCATCCCTCTTTGAGAATTATAAGCCATTAACTTAAACGGAGCAACATCTCCATCAGCAAATTTTGCAACTAAACTACCCATTTGATAACTATGACCAAAAAACTGAGTTTCCCAGTAACCAGGTGCATCAGAATTACCAGGTTTCCAATTTTCATATAAAGGTTTAGTGCTGAGAATTTCTAGGGGTTTATTAAACTTTTTCTGGGCCAATGCTACAGCCGCTAAGGGAGGACGATAGGAACTGGTAATCAAAAATAAGCTATCAGTTTCAGGACGATTATTAGGCAAGGGAGTTTCTCCAAAATATAACCAAAAAGTTCGGGCGGCCGATGAACCCATAGCCACATTTCCTCCTCCATAATCTCGTTTAACTGGACCTCCCCAACCCCCTCGATAATATTTGATAGCAGCAGCTACAGACATCCAATCTAAGGCGGCTTTTGCTAACAATTTAACTTCGGGATCTTTGGCAAAATCATAAAGGTTTAGGTAGGGAGCAAAGGTATGACCATGATAAACTTCTGAGTCCCATTCGCCCATTCCAATATGATACAATGCCCACACATATCGTTGTATTTTCTTTTTATATATTAAGCGTGTTTTCTCATTACCTGTTTCTTCAGCCATCAAGTAAACAGATGTCTCTCTCATTGCTCTTAAATTGTCTGTATTTCGTCCATCAACCCATCTTCCTCGACGCTTAATATCCCAGTCTCTACCACTACCATCACCTAAACCATAAACAGGGTGAGGACGAGTTAAGGGATCTTCTTGTGTCCATTTTTTTGCACCTTCAAACATCCTTTGTTTATAGTCTGGATCAAGAAATTTTCCATACAAAAAATACTTACGAATTTGTCCCTTTAAAGTAAAACAATAATAGTAGTCAATACCATTAGTGTGTTGATGTTGTTTAGCTTGTGGATCTTCTTGTTCTAAAAAAGCGATCGCTTTCTTTTCATTACCTGCTAAAAAATCCAACATTGCTTTGGGATAAGACCTTTTTTCGTTTTCTCCGTACCCGTTACCATAACTTTCTATATCTGCATAGTGATTAATCACCTCAAATACTCTTTTTTGAAATTTTTTCTCTAGTTCTTCTGTCCATTGATTGCGATATTGTTGATCAATTTCAGGCAATTTTAAAGAAGAAATTTGACTAATTTCTCCTAGCACTGGTGTTGTTTTTCCTAGGGGATCAGAACAGCTTATTAGTGTTATAGAGAAAAAAATAAGAAAACCGAGAGGATAGGTAATTATAGATGGTTTCATAACTAATTAATCTTCGATAACTTCAAAATCGTATTCAGCATATTTATTAATCTGAGGAATTACCCTAACTAATAAAGGTTTGGTATCACGATCACCGTTTTTAAGAACACTATTCCCATCTTCATTATTTATGAAAAATCTCAAACGTTCTCCTGATGTTTCTGAGGATGGTAGACTGGTTTTTTCTAAATTAGTTAACACACTCTTTCTTGTAGCATCGTCGGACAAAGCTTCAATAAAAGCCTTGGTTGCATCATAACTGGTTGCTGTGCGCCAACTAACTCGTCCTCTCCATCGTTTTTCTGCTAAATTTGCGTAAGAATAAGTAGACTTAGCAAACCAAGGAACTGCTAATACTAAACCTCTTACTCCTCCTTTACTTGATGCTAAGGTACTAAGTTTATATAGTGCATCACCTCCTAATAGTTTTTTAGGGTTTGCTAAATTAGCATTAGCATCCGCAACCTGTAAGGAAAGATCAAGAATTTTCTTATTAGTGTTGGGAAATAAAACAAAACCATCCACTTGATTCTTTAATTCCTCTACTGTGTTTTTGGGATTAAAGTCAGACTCACTCATATCCACTACCTCTATGTCGTCACCTAAGCTTTTAAAACCATTAACAAAAGCGTCTTTAAGACTTTTACTATAATTGCTAGTAGATGTATACAAAATAGCCACATTCCTGATCTTATTTTCAATAGCATATCTGGCTAAAAATTGCCCTGCCTTCGCATCAGACGGCACAGTTCTAAAAAAAGAATTACCTGATAAATCGGTACTTGTACTAGTAGGAGAAATCATTGCCATTCCAGCTCTTTCGTATTCTTTTAATCCCTCACTACTCGCCCCACTCGAATTATGCCCTATCACGCCCAAAATATAATCACTATTTATAATTTCTTTCGCAACTTCTCGAGCATAATCTTTATTATTACTATCATTGAAAATTCTTATTTCTAGTAGTCTTCCATTAATACCTTGTCGATTAAATTGAGTTTGAGCTTGTGCAACTCCCCGTAACATTTCTTCTGCGTTGTCTTTATTCGCGTCTACTGGAACAACAGCAGCTAAAATAAAAGGATTTCCCGACTTTCTTGCTTGGGAATTATTAAGATAAATTTGAACTTCTGGATCTCCTGGTGCGTTATTTACTGCTTTTCTAAACTGTTGATAAGCTTCGTTATAGTTTTCTCGATTAAATGCTTTCACTCCCTCTTCAGCATTGGGGTTTGTTTGATTTTCAAATAAAAGGTGATTGCCACTACTAAATCTTTGAATTTTTTGATTACGATCATCATCAATGACAACTTCATCGCCATTAGGAGAACCAGAGATTATGTCCTCGAATGCGACTTCCCAGAGTAAAATAATAAGGCTACAAGCTCCAATGAAGCTTAAGAAATAAACAATAAATTTTAAACTGTTATTCATAGATGATTGTGATCTAACTTGGAATTTGACTAGTTTTGCTTAATGATAACTTAATTTTCAAGCTTATAACAATTACTTCTCAGGCAATTTTAAAGAAAAATCTGACTACTTTATCTTATCCCCGATGTTGTTTTATCTAGGGGAGAAAAATAGCCTGTTAGTGTTATGGAAAATAATAAGAAAACAATAACTGTTTACCGTTCATCGTTTCTTGATAACTCTTCGCTATAAATAACAGTACAATTACGTCCTCGTTCTTTAGCTACGTGCAAAGCAATGTCAGCGCAATGAACGGATTCTTCTCCAGTTAACCCATGTTGAGGAAAATTAGAGACTCCAATAGACACAGTAACAGATTCTAAATAATGTTTTTGGAAACGAAAATGAAGACGTTTTATTTGTTTTCTAAGAGCTTCAGCTCGTTCATAAGTATTTTCCAGGTTAGCATGAGGAAGAATTAAAATAAACTCTTCTCCACCGTAACGACAAGCAATGTCAGATTCTCGGGTATTATTGTTTAAAAATTCGCCAATATCTTTTAAAACCACATCTCCTAATCCATGACTGTAATTATCATTAATTCTTTTAAAATGGTCAATATCCATCAAAATGATACCAATATCTGTTTCATATCTTTGTGATTTAGTAATCTCTTTTTTTAAGAATTCATAAAGGTGACGACGATTATATAATCCCGTTAACGAATCTCTAATACTCTGTTCTTTTAAGTCTTGTCTTAATTTTAAGTTAGCCAAAGATAGCGTGACATAGTCACTGATCATTTCTGCTAAAATCTCTGCTTCTGGAGTTAATTTATTTTCATCAGTAGCACTTATATAAATAATTCCTAAAGTTTTTCCTTGAGCAACCATTGGATAACATAAAGTTGCTTTCGTCATTAAATTTGTTTCGATATGAGGACAAAATAACTGACTATTACTAATAGTATTATAGTGAGGTTTTCCTTGTCTTAATGCCCAACATTCCGAGAACCTGAATTCTTTTTTACTATTCAGATAATCCCCTGACCAGGAAACTAAAGTGGCAAAAGTCTGTTGCTCATTGAGTTGATAAATGCCTAAAGAACAATCGCTAAATAATGGTTGAATTAAATCTGCTAAAATTGTGTAAGCTTCTTCTACACTATTACAAGATTGTAGAAATTGACTGACTCGACTGAGTAAGGTTCTTTCTCGATTCTGTTTAGCTAATTGCTCAACAATTTGTTTCAATTGTTGGTTTGCATTTTTAAGTTCGATTTCTGTTTCCTTTCTCTCTTGAATGTCCTCAACAATTCCTAGTAAATAATCAGGAACTCCATCCTTATTATTAATTATTGAAAGTGTTATATTTACCCAGATAACTGAACCATCTCTTCTGAGCAATTTTTGTTCCAATGTAAAGGTTTTTATTTCATGGTTTAAGAGCTTTCTAAGTTTTTGTCTATATTTAGGTAAATCTTCATAAAAAATAATTTCTTCTAAAGTTTTTTCTTTAATTTCGGCTAATGAGTATTTTGTGATTTGAGAAAATTTTAGATTAAATCTCAAAAAATCCCCAACTAAATTAACATGAATAATGCCCACTGCTGCCTGTTCAAAAGTTCCTCTAAATCTTTGCTCACTTTGTTCTAATTCTCGACTTAGTTTAACTCTTTCGACAGCTAAATGTAATGACTTGTGTAAGCTTTCTTTAGTTAAGTTATCTTTAATTAAGTAATCTTGTGCGCCGTTTTTCATGGCTTCTGCTGCGATGGTTTCGTTGCCTGCTTCTGTTAGAATAATAACAGCAAAGTTACTAGAATAAAATTGATGTTGTAGTTGTTGTAGAAATTGAATGCTATCCATGTCGAGTAAACGAAAATCTAGGATGATTCCATCAACTTTAACTGTTTTTATTACTTCTAATCCTCCTCTTCCTGATGATGCTTCAAACACCTGATAATATTGATCATTTCGCTCGTTTAGATAGTCTTTTAGAATAGACCTATCTGTTTCCTTATTATTGATAATTAATACGTTAATAGGTTGAGAAAACATACATCAAAAACTTGAATTAGAGAGAAACAAAATAACTTATTATTTTATAACAATGAACAAATTGGTTAATATATTCTATATGTTTTTAATTGTTATTGTACAAAAATAGGTATTTTCCTTAGAGTTCTAGCCATAGGAAATGATGCTCTAGTCATCATTTCCTATGAATTTAAGAATATAGCTTTTTGTATAACGTTTATAACAAAAATCCCTTGTCCAGTAATCGTTGTAAATACTTAAAAATGGCATAAAAATATTCTTATACTCAGAGTTTTCTGGTAAAAGCATCATGAACTGATTGTCCACCAACACCATTTAACCGAGTCAGAAGTTATTTTTGGGGTGACTCTCAAATTCTGATTTTAAAAATGTTTTGTCTTAAAAAGCCAGATTCTGAAAACTATTCTTTTTATTTTTGAAACAAACAGGTCCGAATCGTAGCCACAACCGAGTCAGACAAAGCTGATAAATCATAACCTCCTTCTAAACCGAATAACACACAAGAGCTTATGGCTAACAATTGTTGAGTAAAAATCCCGTAATCATTGGGTTTCAGGTTAATGGAGGCTAAAGGATCCGCTTGATTGGCATCGTAACCAGCACTAACAATCAATAAATCTCCTTTAAATGCTTCTAAAAACGGGATAACTTCCTCAGAAAACGCAAATTGATAGGTGTTTATGTCGCTTCCCGGTTGCATAGGAATATTCAGTACATTGTTGTATTTTTCTGTTTCGTTAGTTCCTCCGGTTCCGGGATAAGCAGGAAACTGATGCAGAGAACAATAGGCGATGTTAGGGTTATTTTCAACAATAGCCTGGGTTCCATTGCCATGATGCACGTCCCAGTCTAAGATAGTCACCCGTTGCACCCCAGAAGATTTTAGAGCATAGTCAGCTGCGATCGCCGCGTTAGAAAATAAACAAAACCCCATTCCGGTGTTTTTTACTGCGTGATGACCTGGGGGACGAGACAAGACAAAAGCGGGGTTTTGGGTTTCAATGACCTTATCAACCCCATCCAACCAAGCATTAACCGCCAACAAAGCTACATTATAACTGTGGGGAGAAACAACGGTATCCCCGTCTAAAAATCCCCCTCCGTTGGTTGCTATTGCTTCGACTCGTTGAATGTATTCTTTAGTATGACTGTTTTTAATGTAGGGAAGAGGGTCTCGATCAGTCAAATGGGTAGGTTTGTGCCATTGTAAAAGATCTGCCCAAGAAACCGTTTTTAAGGCCTTAACAATGGCTTCCAATCTTTGAGGACTTTCGGGGTGTAAATTACCTGTATCGTGGTCTAAAAAGGTTTCAGAATAAATAAGAGGAAACATAATTATTACATCAAACACCGAATAATGTGTATCGTTTATTTTTTGATAAGCAAGTTAATATTATAAGGGAATCAACTTGTCGATTATCTGATAGTCATGATTAAAAAAGTCCCGTCAATGCTACTGCTGAGCTATGTGACTCTTACCTTGGGGGGGTGTGGTCTGTTTCAGGGTTCCCAAGAATCACCAGAAGAACCTCCATTGGCTGAGTCCCCTCCACCTTCTCAGGAAACTCCAGAAGAAGATCCTTTTGAAGAGACTCCCACTCCTAGTACGATTCAACCACCAGCAGCCGAAGGCTTAATCGCTTCTACCACTCCCAATGAACGGAAAAAAAACATTGAGCAAGGACGCAATAATCCTTTCTCGGCTATCTCAATTCAACCAATCATTAGACCCAAAGCTGCGGATAATGGGGTTAGCGAGCCTGAAAAACTTTGTCGCATAGACGAGGTAAACACAGCCCCAACTACCATCGCTCAAGCTCCAGGTACAAACACCCCTGCTTCCGATGCAACCTTGCCTCCTCTCCTCGCTCCCGTCTTACCCATTCCCAACGAAGCTAGGGGAGTTGTGGTTTCGGGGGTTATGCAACTGGACGGAACACCGGTAGCTATTGTTAAAGCTCCTAACGAAAATGTTGCTCGTCAAGTTACTGTGGGTGCCAGTCTTTCTAATGGACAGGTTCAGGTCAAAGCTATCAATGTTGGGGGTCAAAAGCCTTACGTTGTTCTAGAACAATACGGATTAGATATTCCCCGTGGAGTGGGAGAACCGGCTGAAGAAGCAGTTGCTCCCCCCACTCCTGCTGCACCAACCGCTGACGGGACTCCCCAACCAGTGGCGGCTGACCCCGGGACACCTTCTCTTCCTGCACCTGGTCCTAATGGGTTTGGAACTATCAGAAATCTCACCCTTTTAACCCTAAATATTGGCGAGGTTATTCTGGGAGAAGACCGCGGAGATGACAGTCGCTCTCTTGTAAGAGTCAGTGGTACTATTTGCAACGAGGGGCTTGAGTCCATAACGGTTGAGGCATTATCCATGCAAGTAGAAGACAAGACAACAGGATCAGTCCTAGATACTTTTGCCATCGGTTTAGGGCGACCCGGTTACACCCTTGGCTCTGGACAAAAGGCAGAATTTGATGGCTCTATTCCTAAATTACGGGGCCGTAAAAGGGGAGATGTTAATATTAAGCTAGTAGAATGGAGATAAATATTAGCAAAAGTGACACACACACAAGAAAAAATTACTTACCCTTGTCTCCCTTTGGCGATTTATCGTGAATTAGCGGCCCATTTGCGCCAAATACAAGGGGTGACTACCGAGTTAGTTTCTCAACAGTCTCAACAGTTTGATTACAATCAAAGTCAAATTGATCATATAAATATACGCTATCCTCTTACTCTGTCCCTTTCAGAAAAACAGCGACTTGAGGAAATTCTCGATTATTACGCTCAAACTTATCACCCTTATACCAGGGAATTAGTAACAAAAGACTATACCCCAAACTATTAACACCACACTCAGGTTACCCCTATCCAAAAAAACCAGGACACGATATACTCCTTTCGGGACTGTTGATGGATATAGATATGGTAGCAGTAGCAATTTTAGCAGCCGGCAAAGGGACACGGATGAAATCTGACTTACCTAAAGTTTTACACACTTTGGGAGGGCGATCGCTGGTACAACGGGTACTTGATAGTTGTCATCTCGTTACCCCATCCCGAAAACTAATTATCATTGGTTACGAAGGGGAACAAGTCAAACAGTCTTTTGAAGATATCTCCTCTCTAGAATTTGTAGAACAAAAAGAACAACTGGGTACAGGACACGCCATACAGCAATTATTACCCCATCTACAGGGTTTTGAGGGAGATTTGTTCGTTTTAAACGGAGATGCTCCTTTGTTACGCCCAGAAACCCTAGATAATTTGCTCCAGGTTCATCAGAAAAACAATAACGCGGCTACTTTGTTAACGGCAAATTTACCCAACCCGAAAGGATACGGACGAGTTTTTTGCGACGGAAACAACCAAGTTAACCAAATTGTCGAAGATCGAGACTGTAACGCTGCACAGAAACAAAATCATCGGGTTAACGGGGGAATCTATTGTTTTAACTGGTCAAAACTCGCGGAAGTATTACCAAAACTTTCTACTAATAACGATCAAAAAGAATATTATTTAACCGAGGTTATGGATTATCTTAACCCTGTTATGGCGGTTGATGTGGAAGATTATTACGAAATTAATGGAATTAATAATCGCCAGCAACTCTCTGAGGCCAACGATATCTTACAAGATCGCATCAAAAAGGCTTGGATGGCTGCAGGAGTCACCATGATTGATCCTAGTAGTATTACCATCGATGATACTGTTACCCTTGCTCCTGATGTGATTCTCGAACCTCAAACCCATTTACGGGGGAATACCTTTATCGGTGCAAAAAGTCATATTGGCCCGGGGAGTCTTATTGAGAATAGCACCATCGGGGAGCAAGTTAAGGTACTTTATTCGGTGATCACTGACTCAGAAGTTGCTTCTAACTGTCAAGTTGGGCCTTACACTCATTTACGGGGAGAAGCGAAAATAGCAGATTCTTGTCGCATCGGTAACTTTGTAGAGGTCAAAAAGACTCAGATAGGAAATAAGAGCAATGTTGCCCATTTATCCTATCTTGGAGATGCTGTTTTAGGTGAACGAGTTAATGTGGGTGCAGGGACGATTACTGCTAATTATGACGGTTATAAAAAACATCCTACCATTATCGGCGATCGCACTAAAACGGGGGCTAATAGCGTGTTTGTTGCTCCGGTTACTTTGGGTGAAGGGGTGACAGTGGCAGCAGGATCAGTTGTTACCCACGATGTTCCCAGTGATGCGTTGGTCATTGCGAGACAAAGACAAAGAATTATTGAAGATTGGAAGGCAAAAATAATGAAAAAACAATCACAGTATAAAGATTGATTGTTAAATTGTTCTCTTTCTATTTTTTAGCTATCAACACAAAATAAATCTTATTTCCAGCTTTGTTTAACTAGTATCTTGCACGAGTATGGAAAAACTTAAATTAGTAAGCACTCAGCGTTCAGCATTGGTTTAATATTACTCACAGTAGATGATAGGGATTCATCTTTTTCAGCTAATGGCTAATAGCTGAACCCTTACAAACTAGGAAGTTTTATCGAAGGTGCAAGATGTGAGTTTAACGGAGGAGTAGGTTAGGAAAAAACAACTTAATAAACCCAGAAACGAAGGCTAAAATAAAGCCAACCGCAACGGAACGATTAATAAATTCTTGAGAATCTAGGCGTTTATTCATTCCTTTAAGTTCTGTTTTTATTTCTACAAGTTCCACTTCAATTTTTGTGACATCTTGTCCAACATCTTTAATTTCTTGTCCAACATCTTTAATTTCCTGTCTAACATCTTTAATTTCCTGTCTAACATCTTTAACTTCTTGTCTAACCTCTTTAATTTCTTGTTTGATTTCTTGTTGATTAGTGTCTATTTTGCTCTCGATACGTTTGAGGATGTCTTCTAAAGAGTAGGTGACGGTGATAGGTTCATTCATGCTTAAACTTCCCTTCTGACGTAATTGGGGGAACTATATATCCCCCAATTTTAGCTTATGGTGAAATTAGTTGATCTCGAGATCAACGACCTAAAGTTAACTCTTCTTTTTTCCCTAGAATACCTTGAGGCCGCCAAACCATTAAAATCATTAAAATTAAACCAATAATCATAATCCTAAAATAGCCAGCTTGACTCTGACTTGAGATTCCTAGTTGCGGTAAAATAAAGCGGGTTAAAGAATCATAAGACCAAAAAATAACCGCTCCTAAAAGGGTTCCTGCATTACTTCCTGAGCCTCCTAAAACTACTATTATCCAAGTATTAAAAGTAATTAGAGGTTCAAATCTATCGGGATAAATTGCCCTCAGTTGCCAAGCAAAAAAAGCACCAGCAGTTCCCGCAATCGCTCCTCCTAACATAAAGGCTTGTAACTTATATAAAAGAATATTTTTTCCCAAAGCTCTGGGAACTTCTTCGTCTTCTCGAATAGATTTAAGAACCCTTCCCCAAGGAGAATTAACTAATAATTCCAAACTAGCATAAACAATAGCTAAAACTAATAAAACTAAAACCATTAATCCTTGATTGTATTCATAGGAATCAAACCATAAGGCTATTATCCATGCTAGATAAACGATTAAGATCAAAGAAGTAGTAATAATGCCCCAAACAATTAAACTAAAAGGCTTTCTTGGTTGATAACTTTTACCTTGTATTTCTTTATTTTGTTTCCACTGATAAGCTAAGCTTTTGTATAATGTCCACTGTGCATAGAGTGCTAATAAACTGAAAACAACAGTTAACAATATTTTCATAGGTAAACCAGCTTCTATATTTAAGGGTAGAGGATATCCTTGTAAACCCCTAACTCCCCTGGTTAACCATTCTTCATTAGAAGCAACCAAACGGACTAATTCTGACACTCCAATGGTAACAATAGCCAGATAATCTTCTCGAAGACGTAGGGTAGATAGTCCAATTAATAACCCTAAAATAGCTGCTAAAATCGCCCCCATTAAAACGGCTAATATAAAAGGCACTCCGACTACGGTTAATAAGACGCTGGTGTAAGCCCCCAATGTCATAAAACCTACCACACCAAAATTAATTAATCCAGTAAACCCCCATTGTAAGTTTAATCCCAGGGCAAAAATACTGTATATTCCTGCGGATGTGGTGACATAGATGATCAAACCGCTAATACCAATGAATTGCTCTAATAAGGGGTTATTCATGAATAAAAAAACTGAAGATTAATAGCAATGAAATTATACAATAGTTAAGAAATATTGCCTAGTGATCTTCAATCTTCTATCTGAAAATTATAACGAGATTAAAAAATCTCAGTCATTTTAATTAATAACTGAGATTAGAGATTACTTAAAGTGCTTTCAAAATTAGCTAAAACCCCAATTGATGGTAGGTTGAACCCCAACTTTATCAACCACAGCGTAGTTAAGATCGGTGAATTGAGAAGGGGATAATTTAAAGATCCAATAACTATTAGTTCCGTAACTTTCTCCTGTTTCATCACACATTACTTTACCTGCCCATTCATCAGCAGGATCTTCCGCATCGGTTATTAATTCAACACCACAAGCATTGAGTAATTCTTTGACTTTTGTATTAATTTCTTGCTCATTGGGGCTATCGGATAGACCATATTCTTCAGGTAATTCCTGTAGGATATACAAAGGACTTTCTGATAAGCTTCCATCTTCTATAAAGCTTTTCATTGCAGCAGAAAATGCATCTAAGAAGTTGACTTTTGTTTGAGGTGTCATTAACTGCTTAATGTCGGTTTCGGTAATGTTAACTGTTAAACCAGAAACCCCTAATTTTGCTTTAATACTATCAACTGAATTGTCGTTTTTTGGTTGATTACCGTAGCTAAAAGTAGAAACTTCTTTCCCTTCACTATCTAATAGTTTGCCCATGTCTCCTTTGTCGTTCCAAATGGCAGTTTTACTACCGAAGCTAAAGCCTCCTGACTCTTGATGAATTTCGTTAGTATAAACTCGAATCATTTTACCTACGGCTAAAGATGTACCTTCTGGAAAAGCAAAGATTTGATTTTTTCCATTTGAGATAACTTTCCAATTAGATAAATCTGCGGCTGTATTACCACTGTTAGTAATCTCAATGTATTCGTCAGATTGAGTACGTTTTACATGACCATGATAAACAATTTCTGCAATCTCAACATTTGCTTTTAATGCTTCACAAAAATCTACATTATCTTGAGTCCATGTTGCACCGTGAATAGTTCCATTATTACTATTAGAACTGTGATCTAAAGCATCTCCACTTAAAGGAAAATAAGCTATTAAACTTTCTTCTTTACCTATTAAGCGATGGTTCATATCTTGTTTTATTTCTTCTTGGCTACGAGCTTTATCCCAGATACGAACTTCAGTAATTTGACCCATAAAATAATAATCATGTCTTGCATTTCTTCCAATATTTAAAGGTTGTGTTGGAATACCAATAGGACCAGTAAATTTTTTCGTATTTGCTTGTTTTTCACCATCAATATAAGTAATAATTTCTTGAGATTTGTTTTCCCAAGTAAATGCTAAATGATGCCACTCATCATCAGAAGGGGCAGGATTATCTACAATAATATGTTGACCATTCTTATTTAATTCAATGCGAATATTTTTACTTAGCCAAAACAAGGAAAAACCTGGATCGTTCCAACCGCCACCTTGGTTAACAATATGACCAGAATTATTCATGTTTTTAGAATTTACCCATGCTTCAACCGTGATACTATAGAAAAGTTAAAACTCCATATAGTAATAATTACATGGAGTTTTAAACCTATCTAATCTATATTTTAGCGGTTACTGTAACTAAAACTAGAAACTTCGTTTCCTTCACTATCTAATAGTTTACCCATGTCTCCTTTATCATTCCAAATAGCAGTTTTACTATCAAAACTAAAGCCTCCTGACTCTTGATGAGTTTCGTTAGTATAAACTCGAATCATTTGACCTGCGGCTAAAGATGTCCCTTCTGGAAAAGCAAAAATTTGATTTTTTCCAGTGGAGGTAACTTTCCAGTTAGATAAATCTGCTGCTATATTACCACCGTTACGAATTTCAATGTATTCATCAGATTGAGTACGTTTTACATGACCATGATAAACAATTTCTGCAATCCCAACATCTGCTTTTAATGGTTCACAAAAATCCACATTATCTTTAGTCCATGTTGCCCCATGAAGAGTTCCGTTATTACTATGAGAACTGTGATCTAAAGCATCACCATTTAAAGGCAAATAAGCTATTAAGCCTTCTTCTTTACCCGTTAGATGGTGGTTCATATTCCGTTTGATTTCTTCTTCACTGCGAGCGTTATTCCAGATGCGAAGTTCTGCCATCTTACCTATAAAATAGCCATCACAATTCCAATTGCTACGACCTATATATAGATTATTTCTAGTAACATTTGCGGGGCAAATATGATTTCCTCCAGATACTTTTAATTCTCCATTCCAGTAGATATGAGCATTCCCATTTCCATCATTAACTGCGACAACATGAACCCATGTTTTAGTAGGGAATATCTCATTTGTTAAAATTTCAGTAGCCGCATTACCTCGACGAGTATGAAGAGCCATTTTCCCTGTTGTAGCTCTCCACGCAAATACTATATTTTCCTTACCAGGACCATTTCCAAAATCTACAATTCGCTGCCAATGGTGACTTGAATTTTCCAGATAAACCCAAGTTTCAATAGTCATTGCACCACCAAAAGAACTGGGTGGTAAACTAATATAATCATCTTTTCCATCAAAATTTAAGACTGATTGTAAATTCTGTTCTGTTAGGGTTTGTACAGCTGTCATTATGGAAATCTCCTATTATTTTTAGCGAGGTGAAAGTGTCACAAAAAATAAAGTTTTTACTCTTCGTAATTGATTAGGAAAAATAACTAATTTATTATAGTTTATATAACCTAAAAAATCTTTTTTGTGCTTAATCCGAATTATGTCACAACCATTGTTATGATTACTACTAGAAGAAGTACGTAAATTTAAAAGTATTTCTAACTTATTCAGTAATTTTGCCAATGCTTTTTTAAAGAAAAGTAAAAAGTGAATACAAAGTTAGATTATTATTTATGTCCTAATATTTTATCCCGAAGATGTTGGATTTTATCTCTATATTTTGCTGCTTCTTCAAACTCTAAATTTTTAGCGGCCTCTTGCATTTGTTGTTCTAATTGCTCAATTAATTCGGGAACTTTATCTAATGGTAGATCATCGGCTTGGGTATAAACTTCTTCTAGTTGTTGAGCATTTAAACGACGAGAAATATCTAGAAAAGATAGAATAGCATTGCTCGATCTTTTAACAATAGGTGATGGTGTTATATTATGACGTTTATTATAAGCAGTTTGAATGTTTCTTCTTCTTTCTGTTTCTTCTATGGCTTTTATCATACTATCGGTTAAGTTATCACCGTATAATATAGCTTGCCCATTAACGTGACGAGCTGCCCTACCAATGGTTTGAATTAAGGATTTTTCTGCTCTTAAAAATCCCTCTTTATCTGCGTCTAAAATAGCTACTAAAGATACTTCTGGTAAGTCTAAACCTTCCCGTAACAAGTTAACTCCAATTAATACATCAAATTCACCATTCCTTAGTGCTTGTAAAATTTCAATTCGCTCGATTGATTTAATTTCAGAATGTAAATATCTTACTTTAATTTCTCTTTCTTGAAAATACTCGGTTAAATCTTCTGACATTCTTTTTGTTAATGTAGTAATTAGCACCCTTTCTTGACGTTGCACTCTTTGTTTAATTTCCCCTAATAAATCATCAACTTGTCCCTCAGTAGGGCGAACAAAAATCTCAGGATCTAATACTCCTGTTGGACGGATAATTTGTTCAATTATTTTTTCTTCCGATTGTTCGATTTCCCAATTTCCAGGGGTAGCGGAAACGAAGATACATTGATGTACTTTATTCCAAAATTCTTCGGATTTTAAAGGACGATTATCTGCTGCACTTGGTAACCGAAAACCATGATCAATTAACACTTTTTTCCTAGCTTGATCTCCGTTGTACATTCCCCTAATTTGGGGTACAGTAACATGGGATTCGTCTACAATTAGTAACCAATCTTTCGGAAAATAATCTACTAAACATTCTGGTGGTGATCCCGATTTTCTACCTGCTAAATGACGAGAATAGTTTTCTACTCCATTACAATAACCAACTTCTCTCAAAAGTTCTAAATCATAACGAGTTCTTTGGTCAATTCTTTGAGCTTCTAATAGTTTACCTGCTTTTTCTAAGTGTTCTACTTGTTCTTTTAGTTCAATTCCTATAGCTTCACAAGCTGCTTCTAGTCTCTCCTCTGGGGTAACAAAATGTCGTGCCGGATAAATATTAATATTCTTCAAACTGTTTAAGATTTCTCCTGTAACGGGATCTAAATAACGAATAGCATCAATTTCATCCCCAAAAAATTCAACTCTAATAACTCTATCTTCATAAGCTGGAACAATCTCTAAAACATCTCCTTTGACCCTAAATCTTCCTCTTTGTAACTCAATGTCGTTGCGAGAATATTGAATGGTCACTAAATCTCTTAATAGTTGTCTCTGATCCACTTCTTTTCCTACTTCTAAGGGAACAGAAGCTTTTAAATATTCGGTGGGCATTCCTAACCCATAAATACAACTAATAGAAGCAACAACAATAACATCTTTTCTCTCAAATAATGACCGTGTTGCTGAGTGCCTCAACATATCAATTTCGTCGTTAATAGAGGCAGTTTTTTCTATATAAGTATCACTAACGGGGATATATGCTTCTGGTTGATAATAATCGTAATAACTGATAAAATATTCTACGGCGTTATTAGGAAAAAATTGCCTTAACTCGTTACATAACTGTGCCGCTAAGGTTTTATTGTGTGCTAAAACTAAGGTAGGTTTTCCTATATTTTCAATTACTGCAGCGACGGAAAAAGTTTTTCCTGTCCCAGTTGCCCCTAACAGAGTTTGAAAACGGTTTTTTTCTTGGATAGATTGTGTTAACTGTTTAATCGCTTGGGGTTGATCTCCTTTTGGTTGAAAGGGGGCGTTTAATTGAAAAATAGAAAAAGTAATCATAAACAATAATCTAAATTTTGATTGTAATTATCAATTAATTTATTTTTGTGTACTATATTTTAACAAAACAAATCATAAGGCGAGCGCTTGATAAATCAATTTCTTAGTAATAAATAATAAAGGTTTCCGTTATTACTTATCAAACCTGCTCTATCACCTGCTTCTTTGCCAGTTCCCATAAAAATATCCACCCTTCCAGGTCCTTTTATAGCACTGCCTGTATCTTGATCTAACACATAACGATTAACCAATTTTGTTTCCATCTCTCCTGTTTTACTAACAGAAGGAATAGTGGTTTGAATTAATGCTAACGCACCAGGGGGCATAATAGATTTATCCGTAGCAATAGAACGTTCAGCAGTAACAGGAACGCTTAAATTTCCTTGTGGGGGTTGACCATCGGTTTCACGAAAGAAAATAAAGCGATTATTACGAGGTAAATAGTTACTTAATTCTTGAGGATTTTGGTTTAAATAATTCATTAGTCGAGGTAAAGTTAACTCATCTAAAGGAAAAATTCCATCGTTAACTACTTCCTTTCCAATACTCACATAAGGGTAGTCCGTACTGCTATCGTAACCCACAGTTATTGTTTCTCCATTGGTTAATTTTAGCCGAGCAGAACCCTGAACATGAACTAAATAAGCCTCCAAACGATCGCGCATCCAAATTAACTCATTACCCCTAATAATACTATTATTTCCTAACCCATCTTTCCCTTCCAATTCTAATCGGGTTGGGTGCGGTTTTTGCCAATTTGCAAAGTTTTTGGGTTCAAGATATAAAGGATAACGATACTCAGAAGTTCGTTGACGACTAGCTGTATAAACCGGCTCAAAATAACCAGTAAAATGTACTGTTCCTTGATTATCGTGTCCTACAGATCGATAAACAATAAACTCTTTTTCTACCGCTTGTTGAAATTCTCTAGAAGTTTTTGCAGTTTTCAATAACTGTTGAAAGCGAATTAAAGAACGACGCACCCGATCGCGCGTAATACCAGGAACAGGATAATTACTATAAACTTCTGCTGCTTTTGGGGTATCTAAATAGCGCAAACTATAACTAATTGCCCGAATTAAAGACCATTTATCCCCTGGTTTCTCAGCAGTACCCCAAATTTGTGCATCTTCTCCCCACACTGAGCTAATTTCTGTTGGTTTAACGGGATTTAATGGTAATTGTTCCGCTACAATTATTTGGGGAAGTAAAAGACTTAATCCCAGTCCCATAGATACAGTTGCGATCGCTTCTTTCATGCTCTTTCCACACTACCAAAAAATACGGGTTCGACTCGAATAGCCATAATACTAGACGGACGAATCACCATATATTCTCCCTGAATATTTTTAATGGGAACGTTAATAAATTGCTCAGAATCAAAGTTTGGGACAATTTCGCCACTATACCATTTTTGAAATTCCTGGATTTGAGCAAAACGCACCTCTTCTCGGTGGCCACTAGAAAGAAACAATAACACCGCGTATTCATCGGGTTTTCTAGGCATTGTTAACGCTCCTAATAATCTTCTATCTTTCCTATTATCGGTGACTAAGGGGTCAATTTAAACCGTTGTAATAAAGCTTCCATAACTTGGGGTAAGGTTTGGGAAAGATCATCGCTGGTTTGAAATTCTAGTTGTTGATGGGAAGGTAGATCAAACGGCCACTGACCGGAAAATTCCGATCGCTGCTGATGGACTAATAAAATTTGTCCCCCTCGTTTACTTTGCAAAGCGTACCCCAGTTCGGTACAAGTATAAGGACTGGGAATTAAACGGGAGGTTTCTTCTTGCTTAATATGAGTGATGGGAGTACCATCAACCACCAAGAGAAGGCTTTTTCTTAGCTTCCTCAGCTGACTATCGCTAAGTCGTAAAGGAGCATCTTGAGGACGAGAAGCGATCTCCAGGGTGAGGAGATAACGAGATCGCTGATTATACTTATTAATTGTTTCTTCGAGAACAGTTTTAATACTATTACTAGATTGAGGATATTCTGTTTGTCCACTAAAAAAGACTACAGGTTCTAGAGTTGCTGCTATGTCTTGCTTACTCAAATACAATTCTTGAGAAACCAGATCCAGGTTAGCAACAGTGTAACCTCCACTGCCTTCTATATAAAATTCCACTGGTTCCCCTTCTAAATATTGCTGGAACCAGTCAGATTGTTGAATGACCTCTTTATCGTCCAAAAAATCCGCTCTCAAGGCAGATTTTAGCAAGCTGTTACGGTTTAACCGCAGATCCGGGGGACGCTGAATCAACTCCCGTAACGGTTCATATCGCCCTAAATACCATGCTTTCAGGGGAATAATGGCCATAGTTGTTGCTCTTCTTTAATAAGTAACTATAGCCATACTACACTATTTTGCAATTCTTAGGGTACATTAGTATTGCTGGTTAACAGTATTGACTGATATCTTCTCCCCATTCTTCGGCAAGATAGCAAAGGGCGCGAAACCTTAAGGCCATTAAGTCGTCGTACAAAGGGTTTAGTTTACACAGAGGGGGAATTTTCAGCAATACACGGCCAAAAACCTGGATTTTCCTTTCAAAAGGGCATTGGGCAGGAATGAGACGACAAAGACGATGGGCAAAGGTGCGATCGCTAATTTGTTGATCTTCTAGACGATCTCTAAAGATTTGTAAAATTTTTGAGATAGGATACTTTAACCATTTAGAAATAGAAATAGGCTTAGAAGATTCACAGCCTAAAACGAAATTCTTGATAGTATAATCTGTTACATTCATGATAGAATTCCTTATTAATTTAATAAGGGAACAGTGTTGCTAGAGAATGAGATTTGTTAATAATGACTCAATAACTGTGAGGTTTTCTAGGAAAACCCCCAATAACATGATAAACAGAAACTCGTCACTTAAGTTAAATTTTGTGATTGATTTTTTTCTATTTCAATCGCAATTGTGATTTATAACTAATAATAGTTAGCAGAGCAATTAACCCTACATTGTTATCATAACCAACTTAACAAGAGGTTATTTGGAAAAAAAGTTGAAGAATCATTACGACCCCTTACTCCCATTATCTCCTTTTTGAACACCGAAACTATCGGGAATAGTGCGGAATTTTAAGAAATGTTGAAAAAATATATTATTTGTTAAAAGCCATATTTGCAATGAGTTCGCTTAACTACCGAGAATTAAGGCGATAGCGTTGGTGATAGGGGAGTAATGGTTTCCCGTCTGCATCGTAGCCACTTCCATCCCAATAAAACCAATGAAGGCTTGGTTGGGGAAGTGCCAGGGAAATATAGTCCCCGTATTTCCTTTCTCCATCGTCTTTGAGCAATGCACGGATGACAAAATCTGATTTTTCGATGTCAACAGTAACTAGGCTTTCTTTGCCCAATTCTTCCACTAATTTAATGGTTCCACGGACCACCAGAGAATCTCTATCCGTTGCTTCATGAACATCCTCGGGGCGAATGCCTAAAACTATCTGTTTAATTCCGTTAGAATCACCGTCTACCTCTGGGATATTTTCGGGAGCAACATTAGTGAGGGGAATAGGAAAATCACCTAGTGAGGCGTTTTTGTCTTGACAGGGTAACTCGAGTAAATTCATTTGAGGACTACCCACAAACCCTGCTACAAACTGGTTAGCAGGGTGCTGATAAATTTCCCGAGGGGGAGCCAGTTGTTGAATTTCACCGCCAAATAAGACCGCTACCTTATCGGAAAGGGTCATAGCTTCGGTTTGATCGTGGGTGACATAAACCACTGGTTTATTTTGTTGGGTAAAAATTTGTTTGAGTTCAGCCCTAACTTGTTCTCGTAGGAGTGCATCGAGATTACTGAGGGGTTCGTCTAGTAAGAAAACATCAGGATTCCTTACTAAAGCGCGGGCTAAAGCCACCCGTTGTCGTTGTCCCCCCGATAGTTTTCCTGGCTTTTCGGGTAAGCAGTCTTTTCCTTCTTGGAGTTTCAACTGTTTAGCTGCCTCTTTGATTCGCCGCTCTATTTCTGCTTCTGGGAGGTTACGGATTTTCAGAGCGGTGGCAATATTCTCTTTAGCCGTCATGTGAGGATAAAGAGCATAACTTTGAAATACCATGGCAATATTGCGATCGCCAGGTGGGACATTAGTGACGTTTTTGGAACCGATGAAGATATCTCCCTGGGTGGGGGGTTCCAACCCGGCGATGAGACGCAAAAGGGTAGATTTCCCGCAACCAGACGGGCCAAGTAGGGTCAAAAACTCCCCGTCTTCAACTTCGACATCACTAATTCCCTTGACAACATCGAGGATTTTTCCTTTGTCTACTTGATATTGTTTGGTTAAGTTTTCTAGTCTCAACTTGGCCATGCTTCTGTTGTGATGAAGTTTCTACCATTTTTTTTATCTGATAGATAGCATAACACTTTATTCATCGCTGTCTTTAGCTGAAGAACGACGGCGACGACGACGAATCACTGGCTTAGCTTCATCTTCGGGAGAAGATTCTGCGGTGTTAGCCTCCACCTCATTTTCATCAAGATTTTCTGTCTCCTCCTCTTGTTCGGTGGGTGGAGATTCTGTAGAGGTGGTATTTTCTATCTCGGTTAAGTCAATGGTCATCTGTTGCTCTGTGGGAGGAGCTGTTTCCGGTTCTTCGATCTTCTCAGGGGTTTTCTGTATAGTTTTTCTTTCAAAACCCTCTGGGGATCTCACCGATACCAACACAGATTTGGGGTCTTTAAATTCTTGCTCAACACGAACCAAAGGGGAAATACCCATTAGGGCGTAAATGTCTTGTTCTACAGGGGTCATTTCTACAGAAACCCGTTCTACAGGAACCTCTTCACGCCTTACATGCCTAGGGACTCGTTCTCTACGACTTTCGTTTTCCGATTCGTTGCTTTCTTCTGCTTCTTTTGTTTCTACATTATTGACGGGCTTGGTGGGGGGATCTTCTTTACTAACTATGTTAGGGGGTTGTGTGAGGGGACGACGGCGACGACGACGGTTACCGGCGTTACTATTCTGCTCCTGATAACTGGGATGGTGTAAAAGTTCTAGCTGATCGGCATTATCTCCATCTTCGTCTTCGAGGGAACCATCCCAACCATTTTCATTGACTTCGACGGGCTTTTCTACTGGTTTGGTTACAGGGGCTGGTACTGGAATGGGAGGGGGTGTTGTGGCTGCTGATTCGACGAGGGCAACTAATTGAGATTCTCCTGGAAGATGGGCTAAATGTCCCAAGCCTCCGCACTGAGGACAACACTGACTAAATAATTCATAGACGTTTTTACCTTGCCGTTTACGGGTTAATTCTACTAATCCCAGTTCCGAGAGTTGGGCTATTTGAGGTCTAGCTTTATCGATTTTTAGGGCTTTATTGAAGTGTTCGAGTAATTTGAGTTGGTCCCTTCGTGAGTCCATATCGATGAAGTCCACAATAATCACGCCCCCGATGTTTCTTAATCGTAACTGACGGGCGATTTCGGTTGCAGCTTCGCTGTTTGTCCAGAGAACAGTCTCCCGTGAGGTGGCTGAACGGGTAAAAGACCCTGAGTTTACGTCGATGACGGTTAAGGCTTCGGTGGGTTCAATGATAATATAGCCCCCAGAAGGTAGATCCACTCTTGGTTTGAGGGCTTCTCTAACCGCTGCGTTGACTCGAAAATAGTCGAGAACGGACATGGACTCCCGATGATGATCGATTAATACTCCTTCGGGGGGCCTTCCTCCACTCCAGTTCATCAGATGATGTTTAACTCGTTTGACACTGTTGGGATTGTCCACCACAATACGGTTAACATCGGCACTGTATATATCCCGTAGAACCCTTTGAATGAAGTCGTCGTCCCGGTTGAGGAGGGAAGGGGCCCGGGTTGAGGTTGCTTGAACCTGAATAGACTCCCATTGTCTTTGTAAAAATTCTAAGTCCTCCATAATCGCTTCTTCAGCTTTGCCTTCTGCTTCGGTACGGACTAATAAGCCCATACCAGCCGGTTTAATGAGAATAGCTAAGGCTCTTAAACGACTGCGTTCGTCATCGTTGCGGATACGCCTAGAGAGGTTTACCCCTTTTCCGTGGGGCATCAACACAAGGTAACGTCCAGGAAGACTGATATTGCCTGTTAGCCTTGGACCTTTGTTACCGGTGGGTTCTTTCATTACCTGAACTAGCACCTTTTGCTGGGGGGTCAACAGTTCGGTAATAGCACCAGCACTACGTTTGAGGCGCAATGGACCTAAATCGGTGACATGAATAAATCCGTTCCGTTCGGCATCTCCAATGTTGACAAAGGCTGCGTCAATACCTGGGATAACATTTTCTACTACCCCCAAGAAAATGTCACTCACTTGCTGATTTCCGGTGGCAACCACTAATTCTTGTATTTGATCTTCCCAAAATACGGCTGCTATATGGTGTTGTTCTGCGATAATAATTTGCTTTGGCATTCAATTCCCTCAAACTTTTGTAAGAGACGATGACAGGTGACAATTCTCGAATTCTGGTTTAAATTCCTTGAAAAACTGTTTAGACTTAAACATTTAGACCTATCAAGTCAAGCGAAAATAGTGGCAAACTCAATTTATCCTTAACCTAATACCAGTAGGCTGTTGCTACTGATTTGTCCTATCAAGGTATGTTGCTTGATGCGTTTGGGTGTCTCTACCCTTTTTGCAACAAGAGGTTTATTCAATATTTTGGAAAATCTTGGAGAATAAACTTTCACTTCGTTGACATTATATATTAAGACGCTGTCTAGGTGGATAGTTATGAGTTGGTAGCTTTGATAAAGACGTTAGTGTTTTATCGGTGTTTTTGATTGGATGGATCAACCTGACGAGATTAATCTGCAAATGTTGCTTTTCGGGTTGGTTGTCCTAGATAAATAGAGGGTATGGGTTACCCTTATAATTTAGGCTTTAACACTACTACATATTATTTTAACCTGAATATAACTTAAAAGCCATATTTTTGACAACAGTAACCAACTCCCTATCCCACTTAACTGACATTTTATATTAGTACTAAAAAACTAAATGTTCAAAAACAAGACAGGGTATCAAGAGATAGGAATTCACCCAAACCCCTACACCCCAATCTCATTTCATATCAATAGAATTAAGGGCCAATAATCGTTTTCACCCAAACGCCGGACAATTTACGTCATGATAGATATGAATCATTTTAATGAAATGTTGTAATAATACTCATTGACAAACATCTATAGTATTAAGTATGTTTATAAGGGATGTGTAGTTTAGTTACAATTTATTAAGAAAGTAAAAATGCTTAAGCTTAGATTAAGTGAGTTGCAACAGAGATATACTTTAGGAGAAAGAGATTTTAGTAACCTTGATCTAAGTGATTTAGACTTGAGTGGCCTTAATTTAGAAGGGATCAACGTTCGAGGATCTAATCTACAGGGGGTTAATTTACAAGGGACTCATCTAGAACAGGCGAATTTGAAAGGGGTTCATCTTTCCTATTGTAATCTGTATCGCAGTAATCTTTATGGGGCTAAGCTGAGGAATGTTAATCTATTCCGTTCTAACTTAACAGAAGCTAACCTTCATAGTGCTTCAATACTAAACACTTGTTTAGACTACGCTTGTTTAGAAAAAACCGATCTAAGCGAAGCTTATTTACGCAATGTTTCTGTAAAATGCACCACATTGATAAAAACGGACCTAACAGATAGTGTATTAGTCGATGTCAACCTAAGTCAGTCTTATATCTCTCAAATATATTATAGCAATATAACTGGATTACATAATTGTTTTAAACCAGAAACAATTTCTGAGGAATTTTTTGAAAATGTGGAATTTATAAAAGGTTGATGATTGAGTTAAGAGTACATACTAATAGTTAATATTTGATTTGCGCAAAGAGTTTATTGAATCTATAATTTTCTCACTTACTATATCAATCTCTTGGCTGGTTGTAAATCTTCCCAAACCAAATCTCAAAGAGCCATAAGCGAGTTTATCCTCATGACCTAATGCTTTAAGAACATGAGAGGGTTTTGTTGTGGTTGAGGTACAAGCTGAACCAGAAGAAAGAGCAATAATACCCTGCAAAGCTAATAATAATGCGGCACCATCTACTCCTTCTATACTAACATTAAGATTCCCTGGTAAACGTTGTGTAGGGTGTCCATTAAGATAAACTCCTTCTATGTTTAGGAGTTGTTTTTGTAGTCTATTTCTAAGTTCGCTTTGACGTTTACTTTCTGTTTCTATTTCCTCTAAAGCTAACTCAATTGTTTTGCCAAAACCAACTATCTGAGGAGTGTATAGTGTACCTGATCTGATGTTTTTTTCTTGCCCTCCACCGTGTAATTGTGGGGCTATATTAACTCTTGGATTTCGACGACGGACATACAAAGCTCCTATTCCTTTTGGACCGTGAATTTTATGGGCAGTTAATGATAGTAAATGTATATTCATTTCTTTTACATCTAAATGAATTTTCCCGATAGCTTGTGCTGCATCGCTATGAAATATAACTGCTTTCTTTTGACAAATTTTTCCTATTTCTTTCAAAGGTTGAAGTACCCCAATTTCGTTATTGGCAGCCATAACTGAAACTAAAATTGTTTCAGGACGAATACTTTTTTCTAATAATTCTAAATCGATTAATCCATTTTTTTCTACTGGTAAATAGGTAACTTCAAACCCTAAGCTCTCTAAATATTTACAGGGATCTAAAACCGCATTATGCTCAGTTTGAAAGGTAATTATATGTTGCCCCTGACTAAAATAGGCTTCAGCAATACCTTTGATCGCTAGATTATTGGCTTCGGTTGCACCACTAGTAAAAACGATTTCTTCGGGACTACAATTAATACCATTAGCGATAGTTTCTCTTGCTTTTTTAACTGCTGCTTCTCCTTCCCATCCATAGAGATGATTAATACTCGAAGGATTGCCAAAATGTTCAGTAAAATACGGTAACATTGCTTCCAATACCCTCTCGTCCATAGCAGTTGTGGCATGGTTATCTAAGTATATAGGACGTTGAGACATAGGATTAATTTTAGGTTTATGATTGCATACTTTTCTATTTTAGCAAATATTTATTGTAAATACGTGCGTTTATTTTTTAAAGTACATAACATATTTATTGTCAATAATTAATATGTTATGTGATCAAAGTATTTTATGAAAATAAAAGAAAATAAAATGTTATTAAAAAATCAGCAAAGGCTTAACTTACTTAAGCCCTTGTAGAGTTTAATTAATAATCAAGGAATAAAAATGATAAAGGATTACTCATATTTTCTGCAAAACCTAATATTCCTCGATCTTGATGTTGATATAATAAAGCCTGATTTTCATCGAACAAAAATGTAGCCCCTCGTTGAGTCAAATAAGCAGCATCGGGGACATAGGTTTTCCAGTTAGTTAATACTTCTGTCATATTGCGTAATCTTAAGGTTGCTAATTCAAAAGGACGCTGAAATTTATTTCCTCCTGCTAGGCTAAAAGATGACCCTTTTAGGGGGGGCAAAAGATTTGTATCAACTATTTCTTCATCCTCGATTAATTGAGGTGCTTTTTTATCCCCAGTGTACCCCCGAAATACTTCTTTGAGGGTTCCTTTGCTACCAATTCCCGCACACATTAACATTAAATTTACCCAAGCAGTTTGACTTTGATTGAGTCCTGGAAAATTCCAGTTTAAACCTTCATATAAACCTAATTTTTCGTGAATATTAGCAGTAGGATCAACGAATAAATTTTCTGGAGGAAAATTAGTATATTGACAAAATTTTAACCCTGAGTTGCGATCGCCGATCCCAATAGCTCGGACTGTAATATTATTAGCGATAATTTCTGAAGATTTTTTGTTTAGCCACCAAGCATATTCTAGGGTATCAAAATCCCCTAATTGTGACCAAATCAAAACTAGTAAACGAGAAGATGGTTGACAGTTACTTAAAAAAGAAATTGTCTTACCATCTCCCACCTGTAAAGCCTCAGTCTTTGTTAAAATGTCAAAAATTTTCATTATTTTCTGCACTGATATAAAAACATCATTGAGTAGTCGCATACAATTAATTATAAAATAATTAACAGCGATAGACTAATTTAACTGATAACTGGTGCTAGTAAGTGAAAAAATGCTGTCTTCTATTATTAAAATGGCTTAGCATTAAAGAATCAGGGGGACACGAATAATATCGCCATGTTATCATAATTTCTGTTGATTTGGGAGATAAAGTGTGGAGTATTGAATTAACTTTAACCAATAGATATATCATGGTTTTTCAGATATTTTTACGATGAGAAGCAGTATGTAATCAATTTCTAGTGCATCCAGGAAACTCTTTTTTGTTGTCTGATTTAAAACAGAAAAAAGATAAAAAAGGCTCCATCCATAAAAAAGTAAACTTAAAATTAATCAAAACTTTTTTAGAAATTGACCAAAACTATGTCAACATAAACTACAGTAATATCAATAAGTAACAAAAATTTAATCGATGTTGGCTAAAAGAATTTTACCCTGTCTAGATGTTAATGCAGGCCGTGTTGTTAAGGGAATTAATTTTGTCGATTTACAGGATGCAGGAGATCCTGTGGAACTGGCCAAAGCATATAATGATGCAGGGGCCGATGAGTTAGTATTTCTTGATATTACTGCGACTCACGAAAAACGGGACACCATCATCGATGTGGTTTATCGTACAGCAGAAGTGGTATTTATACCTTTGACAGTGGGTGGTGGTATTTCCACTTTAGAACAGATTAAACTTTTGTTACGAGCCGGTGCTGATAAAGTGAGTGTTAACTCATCTGCGGTGAAAGATCCGGACTTTATAAATAAGGCCAGCGATCGCTTCGGCAAACAGTGTATTGTCGTGGCAATCGACGCAAAACGAAGTAAAGACGCTGTTGAACCCAGATGGGATGTTTATGTCCGAGGAGGAAGAGAAAATACAGGTTTAGATGCCGTAAAATGGGCTTTAGAAATGGAAAAAAGAGGTGCAGGGGAACTGTTAATCACCAGTATGGATGCAGATGGAACCCAAGCAGGTTACGATTTAGAGTTAACCCGTACTATTGCTAACCAAGTAGAAATTCCTGTTATTGCTTCTGGAGGTGCGGGAAACTGCCAGCATATCTACGAAGCATTGACTAAAGGTCAGGCAGAAGCAGCTTTATTAGCTTCTTTGCTCCATTACGGACAATTAACTGTTGCTGAGGTCAAAAATTATCTCTGCGATCGCCAAGTGCCTGTTCGCAGTAACAATGATTACATCTTTAGAAAAGCTTAATTTTATCTTTCATCTGTTATTCGATAAAGAATGTGTATTAATATAGAAGAAACTTAACATTTTTTAAAATATGTTGATACCCATCTTAATATTTGACGTTGCTTTGGTCGCATGGTCTTTGCATTTGATGCAAGAGGCCATCAACCACCAAGAATTTTCTCTGATGTTAGCAGGAACCCTAGTCGCTCTAGCAGCGGCAGCTATGCTAGTGGTCTATTTTCTTATAGGTCCTTGTCTAACATACTTGACAAATCTATCATAGTATGATAAACAAACTTTATAATAAATCACTTAAAACAAAAAGACTCGGAGTCCACGCCTATCACAAGCATCCCGCATTGCTGCTACCTTCCGGTCCTGACAAGGTTTGGGCGTTGTAATTGCGTAGGTCCAAGTCATTATTAATAATAACATAAAAAACACTCCCATAAAACCCCATCATTAACGATGGGGTTTAAAATTATCCTTCATCAGTATTAAGAATTTGGGGAACTCTAAAAAATTCTCCTTCTGGGTTTGGAGCCTCATCTAATAAAGCAGATCTCTCGCCATAAATTTTAGAACTATCTTGACGGGTAATGTTGCTCAGTTCAATAGCACGAGTAGTAGGGGGGATATTTTCTGTATCTAACTCGCTCAACTGCTCAAAATAGTCTAGAATACTGCTCAGTTGACCAGCAAATTGTTGTGTTTCTTCCGCAGTAATCTCTAAACGAGCTAAATGAGCGATTTTTTGAACTTGATCTTTATCTAACATAGGTAACGTCTCCTGTAATCTAACCTAGAAAAAGACATCCATTTCCGAGCGTCCCGTAATTTTTAGCCAGTTTTGGGCTTCGATGTAGTTATTAGGAGCAAGACGTATAGCCTGTTTCCAGTATTCTGCGGCTTTATCAAATAAAGCTTCTGCCTCGTTTGGGTTCCCTTCTGACTTAGCTTTTTCCCCTTGATAATGGTAAATAACGGCGATGTTGTTCAAAGCTGATGGCATTTGGGGGTTTAAATCAATAGCCTCTTCGTAGTAACCAAGAGCTTTACTATGCTCTCCATTACTAGCATGTATAATACCTATATTGTAGAGGATATAACTGCGATCGTTGGTATCCTCTTCTAACTTGAGTGCCTCATAATAGTTATCCAAAGCTTCGGCGTATTCACCGTCTGCTTGAGCTGACATACCATCTCGATAATACACAAAAGCTTCTTTGGCTTTTTTGTTAGCTGGCAGAATTTTGAGGATGATATCTGCCATTACGGTAAAGCTTTTATCGATAAAATTATCATTACGTTGGGTTCTAGGCATAAATCAAGAGTTAGAGCGAAAATAATACTACCATCTTACCAAAATTTTCCCTAAGTTCGGGGTCATTTCTCTCTCAAACTGAGAATTGCGAACTGTAAGTGGAAAATTAAGTATCTTCTCAAAAAGCCAGGGGTCACTCGCTGCGAAAACTTAGGCCAAAC